>JADHXS010000050.1 GCA_016782835.1 Phycisphaerae bacterium
TTTGCGGAGTTCAAGCGGGCCTGCGAAAGTTTTTTCCGAAAGCGGAAGAAATATTTTCCGGAATTGCAAACATTGCTGGCTGAAAACTTTCACATTCAAGCCGCTTGAAAACGGGAAAACTCAATCGTGAAAAGTATAGTATAAATTGTACATTCTTTTAATGGAACAGAATTCCCATTCTTTGCCAGATTGATAATAGCATTTTCCTCTGCATGTAAGGCTCGGCAAAGATCTAAAATTTTAAAATTCTCCTTAAGATGCAACATTATATCTTTTTCTTTTCCTTCCACGTTTGGCACTTTACTTTTAAGTTTGATAAAAAATTCAGACCAAATTTTGCTTCGGTAACATTCTTTAAATCTTGCCTCACATGGTTTTTCATCACGAGGCACCTCATTATATCCAGAACTAATAACATTCCCTGATTCATCTACAATTACAGCCCCAACTTTCCTTTTTATACAACTTGAACTTTGACTGGCCGCATAAGCCATCGCCATCAAAGCCTCTTCTTTTTTGAGAGCTCTCTTTTTTCTAAGTGGATTATTGACTAAATCAACATATTGTGTAATTTTTGCTTTAAATCCATTAAATGCTTCGTTTCCGGGTGTGTCGAAATTAGTGTCATTTTTAAGAACAACATCTGACTCATAAAAACAATCTTGAACCCTTTGTCCGAACGTTTCGTTGTCACGGCCGGTGTCATTTTTATCATCGTTATCAAAATCACCTTGGTTGTCTTTGTATTTCTCGTGAACTCTTTGCCATCTTAGGTCTTTGCCTGCGTATATACCGAATAAAAAGAACCTTGTTGAGCAATCTCTGAACACATATATTTCAGATGGATTTCTGATGCTATCGACAACAAACTTTACTTCTGGGCTTTTCTTGTGTTCTTTTAAAATTTCTTCTAAGGTTATCTTGGCAAAAAAATCACTGCCTTCTTTTTCTCTTTTTTCATCTCCATAATCCTGAAGATCATGTCTGGGAACAGTGTCAGGATTTTTACCTGTTTCGGATGTAAATAATTTTTTGAGGGCGTCAGAAAGCGAGTAACAAGTATAACCATTTTCTTGGAGAATATTTGTTGCAATATAAGAACACCCACTTCCAAACGAACCTGTTAGTCCAATAATATGAGGATTGTCGCCCACCAAAAGCCTCCAATGCACGTCTCTAACCATCGGAATTATAATATCCCATTGGTATATCATCGTCAATCTTTATTTTTTTTGGTTAATTATTGAAGAGTTTTGGGCATTGAACAAAGAAAACACGGGGGCATAAATTTGTTAGGTTTTTTTGAAAAAGTCTTGCAAATTTGGGTTTTTGGTCTATTATCGACTCTTTACTTTTGCCCTGTCGCACGGGGTTGCGACGAGAAACACAGCTTGAAGGCCAAAAAACGTGGTTTTCAGTGTTGAAAATGGGGCTGACAGACATCGCAGCGTGGTCAGCTCAAGCCTCCGGCAGGGCCCGGTCAATTCGCTTTTCAAAGCGGATTCTGCGACCAGCGAACGAACGAGATGAAATAAACAGCCGGCGTATCTGATAGCTCTGATGTTACGCCTCTAAGTCCTTATGTCGGCTGTTTTTAAGTTTACAACGTTACCCGGTGGTGTAATCGGTAACACTCGAGTTTTTGGTACTCGTATTCCAGGTTCGAGTCCTGGCCGGGTAGGTTGGTCAATGCAAAATGTAAAAATTAAAATGTAAAATTGTGGAAACCGCCTTTGGCGGTTGGCTTATCTCCTTATGATTGAACGAGTTGCAATTATTTTAGCGGCCGGGCAAAGCACCCGGATGAACACCAAAATGCCGAAGGTGCTGCACGAGGTGTGCGGTCGTCCGATGCTCGAATGGGTATTGGAAGCCTGCCGGAATGTCGGCGTGCAAAAACATATCGTTGTTGTCGGTTACGGCAAAGAGCAGATTGTCGAGCGGTTTATCGGTGACGGTGATGTCGAGTTTGTCGAACAGACCGAACAAAAAGGAACCGGGCACGCCGTGATGTGTTGTCGGGAGCAATTAGAGGGGTTTTCCGGCCAGACACTGATTTTGTGCGGCGATGCCCCGTTGATTCGGACCGAGACTGTGAAAGTGCTGATTGAAAAGCATATTCAGGAAAAATCGGCGGTGACGCTGGCGACAGCGGTGATGAGCGACCCAACCGGTTACGGCCGCATTGTTCGTGACGGTTACGGCAACATTCAGGGCATCATCGAACACAATGACTGCAATAAAGAACAGCGGGCAATATGCGAAATCAATCCCGGCTATTTCTGCTTCCAGACGCCGCTGTTGCTGGAAGCTCTCGATAAAATAAAACCCAATAACGTCAAAAATGAATATTACCTCACCGATGCGCTTCATATTTTGTTAGCCGACGGACACAAGGCCACCGCGGTAACCGCAGTGGCTGAAGAGGATGCGATGGGGGTCAATAATCGGATGCAGCTTAGTGTTGTCGGAAAAATCATGCAGCAGCGTATCCAGGAAAAATTGATGAACGCGGGGGTTACAATTGCGGACCCGCCGAATACATGGATTGACGCGCGGGTTCAGATTGGTCAGGACACGGTGATTGAGCCGTTTACCTGTATTCGCGGCGCTGTCAAAATCGGCTCCAATTGCCGCATTGGCCCCTTCGCGTATCTGCATGAGGGGGCGTGTGTGGTGGATGGGTCCCAAGTCGGTGTTTTTCAGGAATTAAAATAAAGCTTAAGCAGGAACCGTAAAAATGATGAACAACCCTAAAATCGTTTTAAGCGGCACCAGTAACCAACCTCTGGCCGAGTCGGTTTGTCGTTATTTGAACATGAAGCTGGGTAACGCAGAGATCTCCTGTTTTCCTGACGGCGAAAAGCTGATTCGTCTTGAATCGGATGTTCGGGGGTGTGATGTTTTTGTGATTCAATCCACCTGCGCTCCGGTTGACCAGAATCTTGTCGAGCTGTTGATTTTTCTGGACTGTTTGCGGCGGGCCAGCGCAACGCGCGTCACGGCGGTCGTGCCGTATTTCGGGTATGCCCGACAAGACCGTAAAGACGCCGGTCGCGTACCGATTACCGCCAAGCTGATGGCCAACCTGATTACTTCGGCCGGAGCGAATCGCGTTTTGTCGATTGATCTCCATGCCAAACAGCTTCAGGGATTTTTCGATATCCCGGTCGATCATCTGACGGCCGAGCCGGTGATGGTGCGGTATCTGGCTCAAAAGAAGATGGCCGATCTTACGGTTGTCGCACCGGATGTGGGCAATATGAAAACCGCCTCCCGTTACGCCACGGCGTTAGGGGCTGAGCTTGCGATTATTCACAAGCGTCGGCTGACGGGCCAGGAGGTGTTGTGCGAGGAAATCATCGGGAACGTTGAAGGGCGCAATATTGTGATGGTGGATGATATGATTTCAACCGCCGGGACCATTTGTGGCGCGGCCAGGATGGCAAAAGAACGCGGGGCCCAAAAAATCGTCGTTGGCGCCACGCACGGTGTATTTGCCGAGCCGGCCATAGAGCGGTTAACGGAAGCACCGATTGACGAAATTGTAGTAACGGATACCATTCCGATTGAAGCCGCCGCCGAACGATTGAAAAAGTTGAAAATTCTGAGCGTTGCTTCGTTGCTCGGAGAAGCTATCCGGCGCATTCACAGTAACGAATCACTCAGTTCAATGTTTGAGCATTTTGGAAAAATCATTTAGCGAATAAACGTGTTTCGACAGGACACAGATGTCTGTCGGCCGAGAAAAAAAGAAAGGAAAGAACGAGTTATGTCAGATACAGTAACATTTAAAGCCCAGGTTCGTCAGCGGGCCGGTTCAAAAATTGCCGCGCGTTTGCGTCAGGACGGTCAGCTGCCTGCGGTCGTGTACGGCCACAAGAAGGATCCGGTTTCGGTGACGCTGGCCGCTCATGATTTCGTCGAGGCCCTGCATCATGGTCATCGTATTTTTGAAATGGACATCAACGGCAGCAAGGAAACAATACTCGTCAAAGACCTTCAGTACGACCATCTGGGGAAATCCGTGATTCACGCGGACCTGATGCGCGTAAACCTGAGCGATCGGGTCAAAGTACAGGTTGCGATTGAGCTTCACGGCACTGCCCAGGGAACGCATGAGGGCGGGATTGTTGAAGAAGTTCTCAGTCATGTTGAAATCGAATGTAAAGTCAGTGATATTCCGGAAGCGCTGGTAGTCAACATCAAAGAGCTGAGTCTGGGCCAGTCTGTTCACGCCAGTCGCATTGAGTTGCCCCCGGACTGTAAACTTGTGACGGACCCGGATGCCGTGGTGGCCGTTTGCCATGAAACGAAAGCGGTGGTCTCAGAGGTAGTGCTGGAAGGTGAAGCAGGCATCGAAGGTGCCGAAGAGGTTCCGACTGAACCGGAAGTCATTACGGAAAAGAAAGAGGAAAAGTCTTCGGAGTAAGCCCTTCGAGGACGGTTCGACGGATATTGAATGTTGACTGAGAACTGGAAAGATCGCATTCGGTGCCTGTTGGGTATCGATTCTTTGAAAACGAAAGAGTGTGCAAGAGTGAAACTGATTGCAGGGCTTGGAAATCCCGGAACGGACTATGACGGTACGCGTCACAATGTCGGTTTTATGGTTTTGGATGCCCTGGGCCGGACGTTTGGCGTTGCAATCAAACGTCGCAAATTCAATGCTCTTGCGGCGGAAGTCATGTACGGCGACCATAAACTGCTGTTGCTCAAGCCGCAGCAGTATATGAACTGCAGCGGTCATTCGATTGCCACCGCCGCGGGGTTTTATAAACTCCAGCCGGAGGATGTGCTGGTGGTTGCCGATGATATGGCAATGCCGACCGGTCAATTGCGTCTTCGTGCGAAAGGTTCGGCGGGCGGACATAACGGACTGAAAGACATTATCGCCGCCCTTGGAACCCAGCAGTTTCCGCGGTTGCGGGTGGGCATCGGTTCGGCCGGTTCGCGGGATGCGGTTGATTATGTCTTATCGCGATTTACCGAGCAACAGTGCCAAACGGTCGATCAGGCAGTTGCGACAGCGGCGAATGCGGTTTTGTGCTGGGTGACGGATGGCATTGAAACAGCCATGACCCGATATAATGTCAGAACCGAGACGGAACAGGAACGGCAGGACGTGTAATACGGTTGATGAATATGATAACACATCCGAACGCTTAGTGCGTTGGGATCAAACAAGTCAATAACGAAAAAAAGAATCCTTTAGTACAGGAGGCATTAATTTGGAAACGGTTACAAAAAGACTTTATGAAGGGATGTTTCTGGTCGATTCCGGTCTTGCGGCGCAAGACTGGCAGAAAGTGATCGATGAGATCCAGCGTATGATGAAACGTGCCGAAGCGGATGTTGTCTCGTTGAAAAAGTGGGATGAGCGGCGAATGACCTATGATATTCAGAGTAAGTCGCGCGGCACATACATCCTGGTGTATTTCAACTGTGACCCGGAAAAGGTCAAAGGGATTGAGCGGGATGTTCAGCTTTCTGAGATGATGATGCGTGTGCTGGTCCTGCGAACCGACAGGATGAGTCAGGAAGACATTGAGAAGGCGACTCCCGCGGAATCGGCTCCCGCAGAGACGCACGCCGCTAAGGCGGACGAGACCAAGGAAGACATCGCCGGTGCCGACGAAGAAGCGGTTGACGATGTTGATGAAGCGGTTGATGACGACGATGAAGTGGTTGATGATGATGAAGAAACGGTTGACGGCGATGATAACGACGACGAGATTGCATAACGACCGCCGTTTTTGATGAGTCATGGACGCTTAATCTTTATTCTCGAGAAAGGACAAAACGATGGCCAATTTGAATAAAGTATTGCTGATTGGAAATATGACGCGGGATCCGCAGTTGTCTTATCTGCCCAGTCAGACGCCGGTTGTGGAATTCGGCATGGCAATGAATCGCCGGTATAAAAAACAGGACGGCCAGTTAGCCGATGATACCTGTTTTGTCGATTGCCAAATGTTCGGCAAACGCGCCGAAACCGTGAATAAATATTTCAAAAAAGGCGATCCGATATTCATCGAAGGCCGCCTGAAATATGATTCATGGGAAAAGGATGGGAAACGGCAAAGCCGGATTCGTGTGTTTGTTGAGAATTTCGAATTTATCGGCAAGAGCAGTCAAAGCGGCAGTGGTAACACTCCGCAATCTCAGGGCGGCTCTCCGGATACTTCAATGGATGCGCCGTATGGCGCCGATGTCGATGACGACATCCCATTTTAACCCGTATCGGACGGTCCGGACGGGATACACAGTGCCCAATGACATGTGAAACGAATTAATATGATGTAAGTAGGAATCAATATGGTGAGACCAAAACAAACAAACAGACGAAAAAGAACGACCTTAACCATTCGCGAACAAACGCAATGTCGTTTCTGCCGGGAAGGTAAGAAGTATATCGACTATAAAGATATCGATGTGCTGCAGAAGCTGTTAACGAACCGCGGCAAGATTTTTTCCCGCAAACGCAGCGGCAATTGTGCCGGCTGTCAGCGTAAGGTGAAAACAGCAATCAAACGTGCCCGCTTTATGGCACTGCTGCCATATACAAGCTAACGTATGCTTTTTCAGGAACTTACGCATTTGATGCGAATTGTGTAGAAAAAAATTGGAGACAGACTATAATGAAGGTACTTTTATTTGAAGATGTGGAAAATCTGGGTTGGCTGGGTGACATCGTGACGGTCAAAAACGGATATGCCCGTAATTGTTTGTTGCCGCAGAGGCTGGCCGGTGTGCCGACCGAGGCGAATATTCAGGCGCTGGCGGACGAAAAGACTCGTCGTGCCGAACATCGGCAACTGGAATTTAAGCAGAAAGAAACGCTTGCCGCCAAAGTTGCCGGTGCGGAGGTTGTTCTGGCTGCTAAAGCGAACGATCTGGGCCATTTGTTCGGTTCTGTTACGGAACGTGATATCGCCGAAAATATACGGCAGCAGGGATTTGCGATTCAAGACAGTATGGTGCAACTGACCGCCGGTCACATTAAGGAACTTGGCACATACGATGTTACGCTGAAATTCGCAGCTGAATTGTCAGCGAGTGTTCATGTAATCGTGGTATCTCAGGACCAGACCCTTGACGCAATCGAAGAAGAAACAAACACAACAGAAAAATAACGCATGGACGGATGCGGATTTGCAGCAGCTTCTGCAGGGGCGCAAAATGCCTGCCTCCCCGGAGGCTGAAGCGGCTGTGTTGGGATCGATGCTCCTGGACTGTGAGTGTATTGGAGATATTGTCGAGCACATTAACGCCGACTCTTTTTCATTGACGGAACACCGCATTCTCTATGACGCCATTCTGTCGTTGCATGAAAACAAAAGCCAGATTGACCTGGTCCTTCTTCGGGATGAACTTAAAAAACGTAAAAGTCTCGAAGCCGTCGGCGGCGTCGATTATCTTGTGCGCGTGATTGAATCGGTTCCATCCGCGGCCAGTGCTGAATATTATGTGGGTATCGTCAAAGAAAAGGCGATACTGCGTGAGTTGGCGCGGACCTGTGGTGAGATTCTGAATGAAGCCTGTGATGAAAGCGGGGACGTCGGTGAAAAGCTGGATACGGCCGAACAACAGATCTTTGCGGTCACGGAAAAGAAAATCAAAGGCTCGGCGACACCAATCAAAGACCTGATTACCCAGACATTTGAAAATATTGAATCCCGCAAAGGGTCTCACGTTACGGGATTATCGACAGGCTTTGAAGAGTTGAATTATCAACTTGCTGGGTTGCAAAAAGGCGAAATGATCATTATCGCCGGCCGGCCCAGTATGGGAAAAACAAGTTTTGCGTTGAATGTTGCGGAACACTTAGGCGTTGATGAAAATATTCCGGTGGCAATTTTCTCGCTTGAAATGGGCCGGCATCAGTTGGTCGAGCGTTTTCTTTGCAGTCGAAGCAAAATTGATTCCCAATTGGTTCGCAAGGGAATGCTCAGTCCCGAGCAAATGGCGGAATTGACGCGCGTCGGCGGTGAGCTTTTTGAAAAACCGATCTTTATCGACGACTCACCGGGACTGACGCCCTTGATGATTCGTGCCAAATGTCGTCGCTTGAAAAGCCAGCATGACATTCAAAGCATTTTTATTGACTATATGCAGTTGATGAGCCTGGGGGGGCGTGTGGAGTCCCGCCAGCAGGAAATCAGTACGATCTCGCGCTATCTAAAGGCCCTGGCACGAGAGCTGGATATTCCGGTCGTGGTGCTGAGTCAATTAAACCGTGGCGCCGAGGGACGGGAAGGCCATCGACCATACATGAGCGACCTGCGTGAAAGTGGTTCGATTGAACAGGATGCGGATGTTGTGATATTGCTTCATCGCGAAGCTTATTATCATCGTAGCGATCCCGGCTGGGAAGACGCAAATCAGGATAAGATCAATACAGCCGAGTTGATTATTGCCAAGCAGCGAAACGGTCCGACGGGAACCGTCAATTTGATCTTTGATGGTCGCCTGACACGGTTTAAACCGATGAGTCGCGTGTCAGACCCATTTTAAATGTGAAATAAATCTTCATAAGGAGATGAAAATGCGGCAGGGTTGGAAAACAATTATGGTCGTCACAGTAGCGATTTCGTGCCTTTGGTTTATCGCAAATCCATTGATGGCTGAGGATTCGCCGGAGGGATTAACCATCGAACGGATTGATGTCGCCGGCAATGTGACTCTGACGCGCGCCCAGGTGCTGTCCGTGGTGCGTGCCAGGCCGGGTCGGGTGTTTAACGAGACGCTTTCGACGGAAGATGTTGAACGTATTGCCAAACTCGATGCCGCCGAGTCAGCTTACTATAATACCCTCATTCAGGACGGAAAGGTTGTGCTGACATACGTGGTCGTGGAACGCAATCTGGTTCGTGCCATCTATTTTAAAGGGAATGATAAACTCAAGGATCAGATACTGGCGAAGGAGTTGACCATCAAGCGGGGGGATTACCTGGATATTTTTGCCGTTCGTGCAGGAGTTGATGCGCTGACGGAGTTGTATCGGAAAAAGGGATTTCCGTGGGCCACGGTTGCCATTCATGAAGCCGATCAGGCATCTCTGATGATGGGCACGGTTATCTATACAATCGAGGAAGACTCCCGGCCCAAAACCGCTTCCGTTAAGTTTATCGGTAATAAAGCCCTGCCCAGCCGTGACCTGGCGGCGGCGATCAAAACCAAAAAACGAAAGTTTCTGTTCTTTTCCAGTTATTATAATGCCGAGCAGCTTGAAAAGGACACCCAGAAATTACTCGAAATTTATCACAAAAAGGCGTATCTGGATGCCCAGGTGAAAAGCGAGGTTGTATTTAATGACAAAAAAAATAAGGCTTTTGTCACATTCAATATTCTCGAAGGACCGGCGTATCGGGTTGATTCGATTCACTATACGGGAAACGCTTTTTTTGATGTTGAAACACTCCGGGCAGAGACAAAACTTCGCCGGGATTACTATTATAGCGAGGCCTGGGCGGAGTTTGATGTGAAGAAAATTCGGGCCAAGTATGCCGAGGTCGGCTTCGTGGAAGCCCGTGTTCAAGCCGCCCGGACGTTTCTCCCCGATGCTCGTGTCCGGGTTGAATTCGAGATCGAGGAAGGCAGCCGTTACCGTATTGGTGAAGTGACCATTACCGGCAACACGACGGTTCAGGATCGGTCGATTCGCCGGGTTCTTGATGAAGAAGGCTTTACGCCCGGCGAATGGTACAATGCCGATATTGCCCGGGGCGACGGAGAAGGCGAGCTGGAACAAATTGTCCGGCAAACGGTGGTGACGGAATCGACCAAGATTTATCCCGTCGGCGACAAACCGGATACGCGGGATGCGCTGGTGACCATCAAAGAAGGACAAACAGGTTCGATTATGCTGGGTGCCGGTGTTGCCAGCGATAGCGGTGTGATTGGACAGATTTCTCTGGATCAGCGCAACTTTGACATTAAAGATACGCCGGAAAGCTGGAGTGAACTGTTGACCGGAAAGGCATTTCGCGGCGCAGGACAACGTTTTCGGATTTCTCTGAATCCCGGTACTGTCGTGAGCACCTATTCGGTTAGTTTCACCGAGCCCTATCTGTACGATAAACCCATAGCATTGAACCTGGGCGGTTCTAGTTTTGAACGGGGACGGGAATCGTATGATGAAAGCCGTCTGGCGGCAACGCTTGGTTTTACTAAGCGGTACCCGAATGATTGGCGTCGTGGTGTCAGTTTTCGTGCCGAAATGGTGGATGTTTCCGATCTTGACATGACAGCTCCCACAGAAATTATCGATGTTGAGGGTAATAATAATTTATTCGGGACACGGTTCTATATTCAAAAGGATACGACAGACAGCCGTTTTCGTCCCAGCCGCGGCTACAATTTTGATGCCGGTTACGAACAGGTCGTCGGCGATTTTACCTTTGGTATTCTCAGTGCAACCCAGCGATGGTACACCACGCTCTATGAAGACCTGTCCGAAAACAAAACGGTTCTGGAAACCAAGGTTTGGGGCGGAAGCATCCTTGGCAGCGCCCCGGCGTTCGAGAAATTTTATGTCGGCGGAATCGGCTCGATGCGCGGTTTTGAATATCGCGGCATTAGCCCCCGCAGCGGAGTCGAAGACGACCCGGTCGGTAGTGACTGGGCCGTTGTTGGAAGTGGAGAGATAGCGGTTCCGCTGGGCAGTGAGACATTTTCATGGTTGTTCTTTTCCGATGTCGGCACAGTCGAATCCGGGGGGATTCGTGCTTCCGTGGGTACCGGTGTTCAGATTCTAATCCCGCAGTTTTTCGGCCCCGTGCCGATGCGATTCGAATTGGCGGCACCGTTAATGAAAGACCAAAAAGACGAGACCCAGATGTTCAGCTTTTCCGTGGGTGCGTTATTCTAAAATAGAGCTTATCAAGTTGGTAGAAAACAGACGAGAAAGGAAACCTGATGAAGAATTTGAAATTTTATATGATGGCAACGCTGATTGGAATCGCAACAATCATGACTGCTTATCAACAGGGAAGCCTCCACGCGGATGCGGCGGCGGCCCCTGCAAAAATTGCAGTGGTGGATGTGACGAAGGTGATTAAAAACTGCCAAAAATTCAAAACCTGGCAGGAAGAAAAGCAAAAAGAAGTCCAGCAGATTGAAGCTGTATTCAAAACCATGCAGGATGAACTTGCAGCACTGAATGAAAATTTAAAAATACGTACTCCCGGCAGTGAGGATCACCGTAAACTGGCCAAAGAATTTATCGAGAAAAAAACCACACTTCAGGCCAAAGATGCTGCTTATAAAGAAATATGGGAAAGCGAAAAAGAACAATGGACCGAGCAGCTCTATCAGGAGTTATTGTCGGTGATTGATACCGTGGCCACTAAAAAAGGATTTGATATTATAATTGCCAACGAAGAACTGAATTTAAAAGATCCGATGCGGCCGGACATTATGCAGACCATTGTTACGAAAAAACTGCTGTATCATAATTCAAAGTATGATATAACCGAAGAAATTCTGGCGGCACTGGATGCGAAGAACTAACAAAGGATTCATCTGTTGGTGGCATGTATCATCGCTGACCATAACATAAGGAATTTTAATTCAGCATGGGACAGTCTCCCCAAACAAACACGATGCTGCTTTGTGAGCTTGCCGAAAAACTGGGTGCGCAACTCATCGGCGACGGCACTAAACCGGTGACGGGAATCAATACGATTCAGGATGCCGGCCGGTGCGAAGTGTGTTTTCTAACATCTCCCAAACATGCCAAAGCTTTAAGCCGGACAAAGGCGGCAGCGGTGATTGTTGACAAGGCGATGGACTCCTGTTCGCTGGCTCAGGTGGTAGTCGACAATATCAATTGCGGATTGATTGCAGCACTGGAGCTCTTTGCGCCAAAGTTACAAGCTTTAAAGGGTATTCATCCGACCGCGGTGGTTGATCCGGATACCGATATCGATCCGACGGTCGCCATTGGGCCGGGAGTCACAATTGCCCCCGGTGTTAAAATCGGTGCTCATAGCGTGATTGGCCCGGGTTGTTCGATAGGCGAAAACAGTGTCATTGGGTCCCATACCCGCCTGGACAGTCATGTCGTCGTGTATCACCATTGCCGGATTGGTAATTTCTGCATCATTCAGGCCAATTCCACGATTGGCTCAACCGGCTTCGGATATTCTTTTATTGACGGCCAACACCGGCTGATTCCACATAACGGCGGCGTGATTATTGAGGATAGCGTGGAAATCGGCGCCAATAGTTGTATTGACCGGGCCAAATTCGGCAATACCGTCATTGGAGCCGGAACCAAGATCGACAATCTTGTTCAGGTGGCCCACAATGTACAGATTGGAAAACGTTGCCTGCTGGCCGGTCACGTAGGTATTGCCGGAAGTACGCAAATTGGAAACGGGGTTATTTTTGCTGGCGCTGCCGGTTCCGCCGACAACCTTCATATTGGCGACGGCGCCATATTGGGTGCCCAGACGGCCGCGACGAAAGATGTGCCGGCAGGACAAGTCATGTTGGGGAATATCCCGCAGGAACTTAAACGGGAATTGCGATGTGTCAGTATCTATCAGCGGCTGCCGGAATTGGCGAAGGAAATCAAGGAACTTACCAAAAAGGTCAAGAAATTTGAAACAGCAAAAGACGATTAAATCAGAGGTTAAGATTTCCGGAAAAGGCTTGTTCAGCGGTCAGGATGTAAAAGTCTTATTCAAACCCGCCAAGCCGAATACCGGCATCGTGTTTGTACGGACCGATTTGGACAAGCCGGTTGCCATTCCGATTAATCCGTCCAGCATCGCCCCGCGCAGCCGCAGGACGGCGGTGCAGAAGGATGATATCGTCGTTGAAACACCGGAACATTGCCTGGCGGCGATTGCCGCGATGGATATTGACAATATTGTCGTTGAGATTGACGGTATCGAATTCCCCGGGTTTGACGGCAGCAGCGAGGAATATTTTAAAGCCCTGCAGAAATCCGGTATTGAACCGCAGGATGCCGAGCAGGAACCGCTGGTGATTACCGAATCGCTTTGTATTACGGAAGACGATAAATCCATTTATGCCTTGCCGAGTAATAGCGAGGGACTGACGATTACCTACGATCTGGATTATACACAGCACACCGGCATCGGACGGCAAATCTATTCGTGCGACCTGAACGAAACAAGCTTTTCGCAGAATTTGGCACGGGCACGTACGTTTGTCCTGGAGGCGGAAGCCCGCCAGATGCAGGCCGCGGGGATCGGGGCCCACCTGGGGCCGAAAGATATTCTTGTGATTAATTCAGACGGGCCGATTCGAAACAGTTTTCGCTTTCCGGACGAGTGTGTTCGCCATAAGGTGGTCGATTTGATTGGCGATTTGCGATTAGCCGGTCGGCCCATCTTTGGCCGGATCGTGGCGTATAAATCCGGACATGCACTCAATCATAAGTTGGTCCGTGAAATTATTGAGAGCGCCCAACATCCCGGCGGAAAAAAAAGCACCGCCCGAGAACCGCTGCTGGACATCCGGCGGATTCAGCGTATTCTGCCGCACCGGTATCCGTTTCTTTTGGTGGATAAGGTGATTGAAATTGACGGGGATCGACGCATTAAAGGCATTAAGAATGTGACGTTTAATGAGCAGTTTTTCCAGGGGCATTTTCCCGGCTCGCCGGTAATGCCGGGCGTTTTGATTGTTGAAGCGCTGGCCCAGGTATCGGGGCTGCTGTTCTCCCGAACGCTGGAACACACCGGTAAACTGGCCGTTCTGCTGACGATGGACGGGGTGAAAATTCGCAAGTCGGTTGTTCCGGGCGACCAGCTTATTCTCATTGCCGAGGCCGATAAAGTTCGCAGCCGGGCGGCAAAATGTAATTGTATAGCCATGGTCGGCGAAGAAGTGGTGGCCGAAGCTCAGTTGAAGTTTATGTTAGTGGATGACGAAGTATAACGCAGCTTAAAAAAACTGTGATAAGTGAAATAATAATTTAATTCCGGAGGTTGAAAATAGTTATGAGTCATACGATCCATCCCACAGCCATTGTCGCGCCGAGTGCAAAAGTGGGATCGAATGTCATGATTGGTCCGTATACGGTCGTGGAAGAGGGCACCGTGATTGGCGACAATACCGTTCTGGATACGCATGTGGTAATCGGCAAGGATACAAGACTTGGAAAAAACAACCGTGTGCTTGCCGGCGCCGTGATCGGCCGTCCGCCGCAAATTCTCGGTCTGAATGAGGACACAAAAATCGGCGGATTAACGATTGGCGATAATAATATGATTCGTGAATATGTAACGATTCATCCGAGCATGCACCCGGAAAGGGATACTATTGTCGGCAACGGCAACCTGCTGATGATTAATGTGCATCTGGGGCATGATTGTTTTCTGGAAGACAATATTGTGATTAGCAACTGCACGCAGGTGTCCGGGCACTGCAGGATTGAAACGGGCGCCTGGCTTAGCGGCATGGTGGCGATTCATCAGTTTGTGACCATTGGCAAGTGGTGTTATGCCGCCGGCTATACCGGCATTAATCACGATATCCCGCCGTTTGTGATTGTCAGCGGTCATTATCCGCCGGAAATTCGCGCCATTAACAAACGCGGACTGACCCGTGCGGGGCTGACGCCCGAACAGCAGAACAAAGTCTTTGACGCATTCAAGTTTATCTGGCGCGGTAACGGTCCGATTCTGGAACGTGTCAAAGAACTGGCCGGGCAGGACGGACTGGATGAACCCGTCAAAGCAATGATTGAGTCTCTGACCAACAGCAGTAAACAGCGCTTCGGCCGATATTTGGAATTATACCGATAAATCTCCATTGTCATTCCCGCGCAAGCGGGAATCCAGCAATAAAATATTGTATTGCTCTGTAGAGAAGACAATCCCGAAGGGATGGTAATATGATAGCCGGGGGTGTAACCCCCGGAAAAAGGGATTCCTCCTTTCTATAAGCCCTGAAGGGGCGATACAATTTAATATGTGTTTTTTATATTTAAGATTTGATATTTGATATTCTTTAGACAACGAATATGAAACGAGATAGATGATGACCAAACTCCGAACCGCCATTGTCGGTGCCGGCAAAATGGGCAAAATCCACGCGAAAGTTTACAGCAAGCTGGATTGCGCCGAGTTGGTCGCCGTAGCGGACAGTGATATCGAACGCGCCAAATCGCTGGCCGAAAAATACGATTGTCTGGCGGTCAGCGACCCGGCCGCTCTTTTAGGCAAGGTCGATGCGGTAACAATCTCGGCCCCGACGATAGCCCATCATGAAGTCGCGGCGCTGTTTTTGAAGAATCATATCCCCGTGCTCATCGAAAAACCACTGGCCTCTTCCGCGCAGCAGGGCCGTCAAATCGTCGAACTGGCAAAGGCCAACGATACCATTGTGGCTGTCGGGCATTCGGAGCGCTGCAATCCGGTCGTACAGGCAATGAAGCGCCTTGATATCGAGCCGATGTTTATCGAGGCCAACCGCGTCAGTCCCTACCCGTTCCGTTCAATGGATATCGGGGTCGTGCTGGACGTGATGATTCATGATATTGATATTATCCTCTCGCTGGCCAACAGCCCGGTGAAAAAAGTCGATGCCGCCGGAGTGAACGTCATTGCTGAGCATGAGGATGTGTGTAACGCCCGTATCTTTTTTGAAAACGGCTGCATCGCCAATGTCACCGCATCCCGGCTGGCGCTCAAAACCGAACGCAAGGTCCGCGTCTTCAGCCGGCAGGCCTATTTGTCGCTGGACTTTTTCCGCAAGGAAGGCATTGTCATCAAGGCCGATAAAAACATCGACCTGGTCAAGTGGATTCGCGAGCATCAGGAAAAACAGGACTTTGACTTCACGACCGTCAACTGGACGGACCTGCTGCATATCGAGAACCTCCAGATCGAAGACGGCGAACCGTTACGCATCGAACAGGAAGCATTCCTCAATGCGATACTCGACAAATCCAAACGCCCCGAAGTCACCGGAGCCGAAGGTCTGGCCGCACTCGAATGCGCCGAAAAAATCCTACAAGGTGTCAAAGCCCACCAGTGGGAAAAATAATGGGAACGCGGGCGTCCCGCCCGCAGTATGATAAATAGAAGGTAGTAAGGAGTATGAAGTGTGGAACAGCTCTTTATCACGTTTCCTAAATGAAACACTGAAAATGGAGCAGAGAATGAAAAAATGGGCTATTGCGTGTTTAATTTGTATCGCATGTTTTATGGTTTCATGTGATACAAGATATGGAGACAAAATTGTAGCTTCTATATCAAAAGAGATTTCAGGCTTACCAGAAATAAACATCGAAAGTTCAGGTAAGTTTCTTAATGACCTTAAGCTTTCGCCCTTTTGGAAAGTGGAAAGAGATAGGGAGGGGAACTTCTATGCTGTTGCAAGAAGCCTATCCTCGTCCGATCCATTCTTAGAGCCTAATCCAAATCAGTTCCTATTTACATTTATGAAATTAGACCGACCTCTATTGCCTAAAGATTATACTGTACGCAATGCATATTTGGACGGAAATGAAGACTACAGTACACTATCTGCAAAGATTGTATTTCGACAACCTATTGATAAAACGATTGCGTATTATGTTGCAGGAACAGATATTAAGCTTGATATCTATGAGTCATATGAAAAAACAATAGGACCCAATTCCTTCTCCAAATTAGCCATCAAGTTGGATGCTGATAAAGATATATATATGATAGTTAGAGAACAAGGAAAAGATCGAAAAAGAAAAACAACATTTAACATTTTACCTGAATTACTTGAGCACATTAAAGACATTTCCCAATTCCCAATTCAGTATCGAACGAGTGAAAAATATAAGAAATTCTATGATACATTTTTCCCAAGCCCTGATAAAGATATAGATATGTGGAGATTTCCAGGGACACAAGGCCGAGATATGTTTTATGGGTATTTTATTTCACAAAGTAATTTGAGCTATGAAGGCATCAACATAAAAATATCAAATCAAGAATATTGTGATGGCGAGTGCACAAGAGATTACAGCCGATTAGATAAAGCAGAGTATTTAGGTCGGCCTCACTATGATAACGACAAATTATTTTTTTCAATTGAGGACAATGCTGTCTACCTCTCAGCCGAACATGATAAAGAATTTGGATATTTCAGCGGTAATAACAAGTTCGAGGCTGAAATAGAAATTCTTAATGACGAAAGTGAAATCTTATATAAAACAAAAGGTATGTTTACAGGGTGGGAGAGATAATGATGCCGGGGAACGAAACGGGGTCAGACATGCTCTGTAGAAAAGCTCTTTGACAAGTAGGATGATAGCGATGTTGTGTGTGATTACGAGCAGCATCATTTCGCGGCACTGCGACCAATAGGTGCGTGCTCTGATCGTATCGCCGAAGTTTCGTTTGA
>JADHXS010000051.1 GCA_016782835.1 Phycisphaerae bacterium
CAACGGCACACCGGTCGATGCGCTTAGCCTAATTGTCCATCGCAGCAAGGCCGAAGCACGGGGCCGACGGCTGCTTATAAAGTTGCGGCGGGCGATTCCCAAACACCAGTTCGAAATCCCGCTGCAGGTGGCTATCGGCGGTAAAATCATCGCCCGCGAAACCATCAAGTCCTTCCGAAAGGACGTGACCGCTAAACTCTACGGTGGGGATGTCACGCGGAAAATGAAACTTCTCAAAAAGCAGAAGGAAGGCAAAAAACGCATGAAGTCCATTGGCATGGTCAACATTCCGCAGGAAGCCTTCATGTCCATCCTCGACACCAGTGAGGATTGATTCCATCTCCCCATGTTTTGTCTGAATTTATGCCGAGGCGATTTGTTCGGCCGGTTCGGTTTCGCCCGTTTCGGTCTCCTGCGGCGTGTGTTTAGACAGAAGGATTTTAAAGATGGCTCCGCCATTGTCGTTGTCTTCAATCCAAATACGTCCGCCGTGAAGATGAACGAGGTCTTTGCAGATTGCCAGTCCCAGTCCGGTTCCGTGCTTGCCGGGGCCGATGTGTTTTTCCACCTGCACAAATTTGTCGAAGACTTTTTCTTTGTCGTTGCCGTGGATGCCGGGGCCGTTGTCTTCCACGCTGATGATAACCTGCTGGTCGGCTTCTTCGGCGCGAACGATAATTATGCCGGTTTTTTCAGGCACGTATTTTACGGCGTTCTCGATAAGATTATTGATAACACGCACAATCTTGTCGTAATCAGCTCTGATGTAAAGGTAATTAATCGGCAGCACCATATCCAGTTTGATCTCTTTCTTTTCGGCGACAAACCGAATCATTTTGACAATCTCATAAATCACCTGCTGAAGGCACAGAGCCTCCGGGTACAGTTTCATTTTTCCCACTTCGAGTTTTGACACATCGAGAAAGTCGTCGATAATGGTTGCCAGCCGGTCAATCGCTTCATCCGCCATTTCCAGATTTTGCTGTAGTTTCAGTGGGATTTTGCCCATGACGCCTGCCATGGCGTTTGAGAGAATATTTTTGAAAATCGTCAGGGGTGTGCGCAGTTCATGGGAGACCGTCATGACAAATTCGCTTTTCATTCGGTCGTGTTCCGTCAGTTTCTTATTCATTTCGACCAGATGCTCATTCTGTACACCCAGCAGATAGTCCGATTGCCATTTGGCGGTCAGCGCCAGTGCGAATTGCCGGATTTCCTGGGAATGGAGCGGCTTTTGGACATACAGCAATTTATCCTCCGGTGGTACCCGCCGAGCGATTTCGCTGATGTCAAAATCGGAATAACCGGTCATCATGACGATTTGCACATTCGGATCAATCTTTCGAATGTGTTCAGCCGTCCAGACACCATCCGGCCCCGGCGGCATTCGAACATCCAGAAAAGCAACAGCAAAGGGCTGTTCATTATCTAAGGCTTGTTGAACTGCTTCGATCGCTTCGTCTCCCTGATGGCAGCAGTGGATTTGGTACGTTCTTTTTGCAGTGCCGGTTTGAACGGATTGACCAAACAGCCGCCCCTCAAGCTCTTTCAGTTTTTGGCCGACGATCTCGTTCGGGGCCAACACTTTTTTTAATTCCTCAAGAATTTTCGGCTCATCGTCAACCAGCAAAATACGTCGATTCAGTTCTTTTTTTAAAGTCATATTTTTTTATCCTTTTTCTGTTGTTGCCAGACATTCTTCAGCCGCCATTGGCACTAAAAGATGAAAACAGGCACCGCGATGTGTTCCTTTACTTTCGGCCCAGAGACGTCCCTGCATTGCGTTGATGGTATTGGCACACCAATGAAGCCCAATGCCGGTGAGTCCCTGGCTTTTCGAAGAGGCTCCGCGTTCGAAAATAGCCTCAATCTTATCCGGTGCAATACCGACGCCGTTGTCCCGAATTATCCAGTGAAGCATATCGACCGAATCGTTCGGTTCGATCTCGCAGGAAATAGTGATTTTTGGACAAAGCGGTTTTTCACGCTCCAGTGATTCGGAGGCATTGATCAAAAGGTTTTGCAGAATTTGTATAAATATGGTCGGATGCACAGGAATGGGAGGGAGTTTTTTGATTGAATGACTTATGTGTATCCGATTTTTATCGCGAAATTCTTCCGGAATTATCTCAAGGGCATTATTGAGCAGTTGAATCGGGTCAATAAATTCAGCATGTCGGTCTTGCCGCCCGCCTAATGTTCGCTGGGTGTTCAGCATATCCTCGATTTGCACGACCTGTCCGGAAAGCTCTTCCAACTCCGTAACCATGTCTTTGAGATTCGTCAGAACATGCTGAAACGTTAATTCAACAAAACGTATTAAATCCTCTTGACGCTGGGGACTGAGGCGTCCTGTTTGAAGTTCGGTTTGTGCCTGTTCCAGATTCTTTAACGGAATATCCTGAAACTGGTCTTTAATCCGTTCGATTTGCGTTGTAATCGGGCTCAGCGCGTTCCGCACATTATGCAAAATTCCGGATGACATTTCCGTCGCACCTGACACATAGGATTTTTCCATCAGTTTAATTTGCGCATTCTGCAGACGCAGACACATGTGATCAAATTCTGTCGCCAGTCTGCCGATTTCGTCTTTTCGCGAAAGAGAAATCTTCTGCGGGCTACTGCCAGGATGACCGAATTTGGCAACGTGTCTAATCAGTTTCATTATCGGGGCAATAATGACGAACTGAAGCAGTCCGGTCAAAAATAAAATCGCGACAAACCCCAGCCCTAATTTAAACGCCATGAGTTTGTTAACAGTTGCCTTTCCATGGGCCGTAATCGCTCTGTCGTGAAATGTCTTCATCAAAATCGCCGGCTGATCCTGGCTGTCAAACAAAATTGTTGAGCACTCTAAAAATTGACTACTGAAAGGTGTAAAACAGTAGGGGGTCTGAGGGGTGATTTGTTGTGCAATCTCTGCACTGCGAATTTTCTGTTCATCGGTTGCTAAAAAACTCCAATTGAACTTCAGGTCGTGCTTTTGACGAAGCGTTTGGAACCATTCGTCCGTCAGGAATTTTCCGGCCAGGACCATTCCCTCAACGACAGTACTTTCGGTTGAGGATAAAATCGGCTCGGTGACCACAAAAACGAATTGATTGCCGAACTTTACGATTCCCTTTTTAGAAAAACCCATTTGGTTTTTGCTTAAAAATGCTGTTTTTCCCTGAAGCAATGTTTGCTCGATGCTGCCGGATGTCATTTGCTTCGGTATTCGCTTTTGAATCAAATTCCACCGGTAGTCAAACAGCTCCATAAAATCGATGCGGTCGTCGGGGTTTTGGATGTCGAGAGAGTTTTTAAACATCGAATAGAAAACCCCGGAACGCGCCTTGTAAACGATCTGCTGCTGCAAATCTGAAAACTCTTTCTCAATGACCTTCAGGGCATTTTCAGTCGCAGCCTGTGCCTGCAGTTGTTCCTGCTGAACGAAGGCCGGGTAGATCAGCCAGCGATAGGCGGCATATTCAAGCCCTGCGTAAATGCAGAAGATCATAAATAAAATAACGACAATTCGTTCACGCAACGACATTCATCCGGTTCCTTTCCAACGGTTTTCGCACACATACTTTTTCACTTTGGCATCGACATAACAGGGTACTGTCTTTTCAAAAGCTTGTCGGCGTCTGATAATGATAGGGATATTGGTTTTTTAGAGGGGTTGAAAGCAGAAAGATGTTGAGAATCGGCCATGAGTCGTCCGATAACCATCGATACTTTGGGAAGGTTATTCAGGTTTGAATTTGAGAATTAACTTTTTCGGCAGGATGGTTATCTGAGCGATTCGTACCATTCGGTCGGATATTTTAAAGACCGGCTCAAAGGGTTCGTTGTGAACAACGGCTCTTACGATTTCTGCCAGTTGGGGGTCATCTTCAAAGCATTCACGGGACTGCTCGAAGCCTTTTCGAGCCAGATAGCTGACCAGTTTGGTGACGGGCACAACGCCCAATCGAATGGATTGAATATTCAAAGAGACGGTTCCCTGTGAATCCATCTGCGGAAACGCAATGATGGTCAGGACAGAAGAAATCCCCTTGTAATCTAATGTGCCCATCAGGTAAATGGTATTCAGGTCAAATAAAACCACCGGGTCCGTGAACGCGAAATCGTCGAATTGCTCGACCCATGACTGGCGGTTGATAATATCGTTCAGGCCTTCCTGCTCCACGAGAAGTTCAAAGGGTTTATCCAGTTGAACCTGGTTGACAAAATCCGGCCCTAGTTTGTGAGTCAAATAGGGACTGACCTGTTCAGGATTGTTGACGGGCGGCGGCTGATAAGCGCGTGGCGTATAACGGCACAAAAAAACGCCGCCTGTTCCCAACAGCACCAGGGTTATCAACAATATCCCAAACCATCGCAAAAGACGGGATTCACGTTTTTTGGGTTCAATTTTATTCATATTTCTTTCACTCGCGGAAATTGCTACTTGCTCTGTCAAAGTATAGTGATTATAGTGGGAGTTCTTTAGAATTGAAGAAAAATTTATTCAGGAATCAATTTTCTCGAAAGGATATTTTGTGGCGAATCATTTTGCAGATCGATTGTGTGAGGCGATAAAGACGAAGAACACTCCCCTGATTGTGGGGTTGGATCCGGTATACGGCCGGTTGCCGGAGGCGATACGAAGCCATCGTGATATGAATGATGAAAAGGATATCGCTGCGTCAGTGGATGCGATTTTTGATTTTTGTGCCAAAACGCTCAAAATTGTGGCGCCTTTGGTGCCGGCGGTGAAAATCAATATCGCCTATTTTGAACGCTATCTTTGGGAGGGACTTGAGACGTATTATGCGCTGGTCTCCGAAGCCGAAGCGTTGGGGCTGGAAGTTATCGGTGATGTCAAACGCGGCGATATCGGCCATACCGCCCAGGCATACGCACAGGCTCACTTGGAGAATCCCGAGTTTGAAGGCATGGAGGATATCATTACCCCCGATGCGATTACCATCAACGGGTTTGCCGGCGCTGACGGCATTGTGCCGTTTGCCGATATGGCGACTGAGCAGGGCAAGGGGGTGTTTATCTGGGTTCGCGCCAGCAATTTGACCGCCGCAAGCGTTCAGGACTTTGCGGATGCTGCCGGTGTAAAAATGTATGAAAAACTTGCAGCGGTTGTCGGTGAAATCGCCAACCAGAACAAACGCCTCGGCGCCTCCGGCTACAGCAATGTCGGCATGGTCGTTGGCGGTACCAGTCCCGATGAAACCAGTGTGCTGCGTCAGCGTTACCCCAAGTGCTGGTTCCTCGTGCCCGGGTTTGGTTCACAGGGCGCCGGCGCGGCCGATTGTCTGCGTTTCTGTAACAAAGACGGCATGGGGGCGTTGATCAATGCCTCACGGTCCATTATCTATGCCTTTGATAATCCGAAATACAAAGAGCAGTTCGGCGACAACTGGGAAAAATGTATTGAGCAGGCGGCGATCGACGCGAAAATGGAATTAGCCAAAGCAAAGTCATAGCTTGAATTTTAATATTTCGGATTTTTTGACAGATGGATCGAACATTTTTCCAGAACAAGCGTGTTGTGGTGATGGGTTTGGGGCGGTTCGGAGGCGGTGTGGATTCGGTCTTGTTTGCCGCCAAAGCCGGCGCCGATGTTTTTGTAACCGACTTGGCGAAGGAATCTGAATCAGCAGATTCACTCGAGGTATTAAAGGGTGTTTCGGTTGAGTACCGGCTCGGCGAACATCGCGAGGATGATTTTGCCGGTGCGGATATTCTCATTGTTAACCCGGCGGTCCCGCCGGACAATCGCTATATCCGAATTGCCGAAAAAGCAGGGGCTTTGATCACATCGCAAATAGAACTTTTTTTCCAGCTTTGTCCGGCGCCCATTGTCGGCATCACCGGCGCCAATGGCAAAAGCACGACCACTGCGCTGACCGCCCACTTATTGCAGGCCGGCGGCGGCACTGTCTGGCTGGGCGGCAATATCGGCTATCATCCGTTGCTGGAGATTGTCGGTGACATTCGTAAAGATGATATTGTCGTTCTGGAAATCAGCAATTTTCAGTTAGAGCAACTGGCGCGCATTCAGGCGGCTCCGTGTATCGCGTTAATTACCAACCTGACCGCCAATCACCTTGACCGTCATGGAACCTTTGAGGAATATTGCCGGGTCAAGGAGGGGATTTTTAAATACCAAAAATGTGTGGTCGCCTGTCCGGCAGTTTCGATTTTTAATGCCGAGGATTCGATTACCCGTGCATGGTATCAAAAATATCTTAATGACCCCGGACGTAAATGTCTGGCTTTCAGTGCTGATGACGTGCCGAATGAATATGTTAAATTGTTCCAACTGCCCGGCAGGGCCAATCGGTCGAATCTGACTGCGGCGTTAGCGGTTGTATCCTGCTTTGATATCAATCCGCCTGCGATTGCTGATGCCATTAGTACCTTCAAAGGTTTGCCGAATCGCTGTGAACTTATTGCTGAGATGAACGGTGTCCGATGGTACGATGACTCTAAAGCGACTACGCCGGTCAGCACCATCGCCGCTTTGAATGGAATTGATGAACCGAAGATATTGATCGCCGGCGGTTACGATAAGCAAATCAGTTTTGCGGAGTTGGGGCTTTGCATTGCCAAACGTGCCAAGGCAGTCGTTTTGATTGGGCAGACCGCATTGAAAATCGCGAAGTCAATCGAATTGTCCCGAGAATCAGATTGTACTGTCAAATACGCTGATTCGATGGAGCAGGCGGTCAAACTTGCGAATGAACTGGCCGTTGAAGGCGATGTGGTTTTGATGAGCCCTGCTTGCGCCAGTTATGACATGTTCAAAAATTACATCCAGCGTTCCGAGGCGTTTATCAGTGCCATTAATATGTTATCGAAACAGTAAAGTCATAAGTGATTTAAGACATCCGAACTGATGAATACACCGCGCAGCCAATTATGCATCTGGATTCAGGCGGCTCGTCCGTTTTCTTTTACGGCATCGATGACGCCGGTGTTTCTGGGTGCGGTTTTAGTGCCGTATTTTCAGCAGTCCGCCCGGTGGACATTATTTCCGCTGATTGTGGCTGCTTCGCTGTTGATTCATGCGGCCACGAATTTAGTCAGCGAATATTTTGATTACCAAAAAGGGGTTGACCGACCGGACACCCACGGCGGCAGCCGGGTACTGGTGGACAAATTGCTCTTGCCCAAACAAGTGCTCATCGGCGGTATCATCTTGTTTGCCGTGACCGCGTGTATTGGTTTAGTCTTCATCACCATTCACGGCTGGCCGATTCTGCTGCTGGGGCTTATCGGGATGGCCGGCGGTTTTTTCTATACCGCTGTACCCGTGGGTTATAAATACCTTGGGCTGGGTGACTTGTGTGTTTTTCTGCTCATGGGGCCGCTGATGGTCATCGGCAGTTTCTATGTGCTGACCGGCAGCTATCACACTTATGTTCTGCTGATTTCGCTGCCGGTCGGGTGTTTGGTGGCGGCTATTTTGTCCGGCAACAATCTCCGTGACATTCTGCACGACACTCAGGCGGGTATCAACAGTACGGCGACGCTGCTGGGCCATCGTTGGGCCAGGCTTGAATACAGCGGATTAGTTATTGCCGCTTATGTTGTTACAGGAGCAATGATTGCGTTCGGCATCTTGCCGTTGTGGTCACTGCTGACCCTGCTGACGATTCCGACGGCGGTTAAAAATATCAAAATTACCTTAAAAAGCCAAACCGGCCGGCCGCAGAACATTGCCACGCTGGATGTGAAGACGGCACAATTGCATCTTGTCTTCGGCATCCTGTTGATGGTTTCGATTCTTCTGAGGGTGTTTTTATGAAAGCGCTTGCGATTTTCATTCTTTTGCCGATAACATGAATACACTGAATACAAAATTTGACTTTGAAAGTATTGCCGAAAGGTATGACCGGTGCAATCATCTGCTCAGTTTCGGGATTGACCACTTATGGCGGCGGGAGGTCATCCAAACGTTGAATCCCAAGATTCAGCAGCGTGTGCTGGATATTTGCACAGGAACGGGCGATTTGGCATTCGCCTTTCTCAGACACAGCCATAGCAAAGATGTCACGGGGCTGGACATCAGTAAAGTGATGATTGGCCTGGCACAGGAAAAGCAGAACCGCCTTGCTTCAAAGCCGTGGATCAAAAACAAAAACGTCCGGTGGCAGGTGGCTGATGCGACGAAGACAGGACTTGAGTCGAAAAGCTTTGACTTCATCACCTGCGCCTTTGGCATTCGCAATATCCCCGACCGCACCGCGGTCCTGAAAGAAATGTTCCGTCTCCTCAAACCCAACGGCAAACTTTGCGTCCTCGAATTTTCACTGCCGTCCAATCCATTGCTGCGCACAATCTATCGTCTCTACCTCAATTACATCATGCCTGCTGCGGGAAAGCTTCTCTTCGGTTCCAAAGAACCATTGAAATATCTGGCCCGCTCTGTCCATCACTGGCATACGGAGGTGAACTTTGTACGTGAGATGTCCGACAGCGGTTTCACACTGATTCGCAAAGTCCCCCTCACCGGCGGTATCGTGACCCTCTGGCTGGCGGGGAAATAAAAATACATCCTTCTTTTTTACCCAGAGGTAATGTTTATTTTGATTTGTTCTTACCGTCGCCAGGCGGCTTTGCGGACCATCAGGGGAGGCATCTGTTCCGGCTTGACCTGGCTCATATTTGATTTGACACAACTCCGTTGACAGGGATAAACTCGGATGTCACGTTGAACATCCTGCCACGGCTCGGTGGGCTTCAATAGTTTTTTCAAAAAACGGAATATCATCTATTCTCCGGTATATCCTTTCGGTCTTAACGTATCGATTCAATCGAACGGCCGCTTAACATGCGGCTTGATGTTTTGTCCGATTTTCTGTTTTTCAATGTCGTCAAACTCGCTATAATCGTTATAGACTGGTGGTTGACCAAATTTATGGACTCTCTTAAAAAATATACGGTTGGCGGGTCTGTCTAACAGCCTAAAACAAGGGAAGGGGCGGTTTCAATAATCATTTCTGCTGTTAACACCGAATATTGTATTTAACAAAAACAACCCCTTCATTCTCTTTACCGCAGGACGCTTTTTATTTGATTTTAGTCCGTTTTTTCGATACAGTATGCCTTTGACTTAAGCAATTCGAGGATGAAAGGAAACGAAATGGCAAAGGAAGTCACACTTCCGAAATTGGGACAGTCGATGCAGGAAGGCACGCTTCTCCGGATGCGGGTGCAAATTGGCGATGCGGTTGCTCCGGGTGACGTTTTGTATGAGATTGAGACCGACAAAGCCACGGTTGAAGTTGAATCCGCCGATAGCGGTTTTGTCCGGGCAATTCTGGTTGAGGCGGGCCACACTGTGCCTGTCGATATGCCGATGCTGATACTGGGCGAAGCTGATGAAGACATTTCAGTCTGTCTTCAGCGATTGCGTCAGAACACGGCGACCGTCTGTTGTTCCGATTCGCTTAAACAATCGCCATCGCGTGTGCAGATGATCGCTCGCGATTTGGGCGTTGATCTTTCAACGGCAACACCCTCCGAAGCTATCCGCACGCTCGAAGCGGACCTCCGCCAAGCCGCTTCTAAAAAGGCCCGGCCGATGTCTGCATACAAACTTGGCCAGAAATTGGTGCTCACACACCTGCAAAAGGTCATTGCCGAAAAAATGGTCTATTCCAAACAGAACATCCCATGCTTTTACCTGAATGTGCGGGTGGATATGACTGCCGCGATTGCGCTGCGCGGCGAGTTGAACGGGTCTGGTGAAGAAACCATTTCGTTCAATGATATCATTCTGCGGGCACTGGCGCTGAGCATCGAACATTATCCAATCATGACCGGGACGCTGGCGGGCGACTATATCTGGCTGGCCGACCGGATTGATATCGGGCTGGCCGTTTCCACTGACGATGGTCTGGTCGCGCCCATCGTCAAAGACTGCGGTTCTAAAACCCTGTGGCAAATCAGCCGGGCGTGCAAAGAACTGACCGAACGCACCCAAAGCGGTACACTGACATTAGAGGACCTGGAAGGCGGCTGCATGACGGTCAGCAACCTTGGGGGCTTTGGTGTGGATTCGTTCATTCCGATTGTTGTGCCGGGACAAACGAGTATTTTGGGCCTTGGTGCTATTCAGGATACGGTGCTGCCGGGCGATAAAGAACCGCAGGTTCGAAAAATGATGAACATGACGCTGTCGGTGGATCACAAAGTCGTCAACGGTGCCGAAGCCGCACAATTCCTCGACTACGTCAAAAAAATGCTCGAACACCCCAGCGAGCTTACGTAATACCTGTCAGAACCAGAGGCTGTTTTCGGCTTTCTATGTTGTTTTAATTCATCTGAATTCGATGGCATCCTGGAGGACGGTGGCGGCGACAGCTTTGTCGGCGGGCTGCTTTACGGCATCCTCAAGGGCTGGGATGTGAAAAAATGTGGCAGATTTGGCCGGGCCAGCGGGGCACTGGCTGCGACGATGCTGACTGATTATGCTCAGCCTGCTGACGAAGAGCAACTCCGGAGTATCTGGAACGGCAACGCAAGAGTTAAACGTTAATCAACAATTAGATGTTAATAATAAAACGGTAACGCGAAAAATTTATTTAAACACATGGAGAAAAAAATGTCACAAGCAGATATTGCCGTGGTTGGTTTAGCGGTGATGGGTGAAAACCTCATCCTGAACATGGAAAGCAAAGGGTTCACGGTAGCCTGTTATAACCGTACTGTCTCGAAAGTGGATGATTTCACGGCCGGACGGGCAAAAGGTAAAAACATCATCGGCTGCCACAGCGTAGAAGAGATGGTTACGTCGCTGAAAACCCCGCGTAAAGTGATGATTATGGTCAAGGCCGGAAAACCCGTCGATGCGTTCATCGACCAGGTTCTTCCCGCGCTCGAAGACGGCGACATACTCATCGACGGCGGCAACAGCTATTTCCCGGATACGATTCGCCGAACGGAATACGTTGAAAGCAAAGGCAAACTCTATATCGGCACCGGCGTGTCCGGCGGCGAAGAAGGCGCATTGCTCGGCCCATCCATCATGCCCGGCGGTTCGCCGAAGGCATGGGAATCTGTTAAGCCGATTTTCCAGAAAATATCCGCTCATACCGAAGCGGGCGAACCCTGCTGTGAGTGGGTGGGTGAAAACGGCGCCGGGCACTTCGTCAAGATGGTGCATAACGGTATCGAGTACGGCGATATGCAGATGATCTGCGAAACGTATCAGATGATGAAGCAGGGACTGGGCATGAGCAATGAACAAATGCACGAAGTCCTCAAGGAATGGAACAAAGGCGAACTGGATTCATATTTAATTGAGATTACGCGGGACATTTTGGGATATAAGGACGAATCCGGGCAGGCCGTTGTTGACCAGATTCTGGATACGGCCGGTCAGAAGGGGACCGGAAAGTGGACGGCAATTTCTGCGCTGGACGCCGGGCAGCCCTTGACATTGGTGACCGAAGCGGTTTTTGCCCGCTGTTTATCAGCGATCAAAGACGAAAGGGTTGCCGCGTCAAAAGTTTTGAGCGGTCCCGACAAAGCGTTTGGCGGCGATAAAAAACAACTGATTGATGATTTGCGACAGGCGCTCTATGCGTCCAAGATTGTCAGTTATGCACAGGGTTATCAACTGATGCGTGCGGCCGCCGCCGATTATAAATGGAACCTGAACTACGGCGGCATCGCCCTGATGTGGCGGGGCGGTTGTATCATCCGATCGGTCTTTCTCAGCAAGATCAAAGAAGCGTTTGACAAAAATCCCAAATTGAGTAACCTGTTACTCGATCCGTTCTTTAAGGATGCGGTCGAAAAGGCGCAAAGCGCGTGGCGCCGTGTCATTATCGCCGCGATTGAGATGGGTATTCCGATGCCCGCGATCAGTTCGGCGTTGGCCTATTATGACGGATACCGTGCCGAACGGCTCCCGGCCAATCTCCTGCAGGCCCAGCGGGATTACTTTGGGGCGCATACGTATGAACGGCTGGATAAACCGCGCGGTCAGTTTTTCCATACCAACTGGACCGGCCGCGGCGGCGATACCGCGGCTTCGACCTATGTTGTCTAATGTGAAAGAATCGTGTCAACGGTTAAGTTTATGAGGCATCCAATGGCGTTTGACTATATGAATGATGATTTCCTGTTGCAGAATGAAACCGCACGGCAGCTTTATCATGAACACGCGGTGAATATGCGGTACCATTCAAAAAGTTGATGTTTTTGAGACAGTCGACCTTAAATAACTCTGTAATGCAGTCGTTTACGCTAATCGGGGCTAATGCCCCAGTGCATCAGAACTGATTGGAGCCTTCTTTAGTCCCGGCCCTTCCCAGAGCAGTTCCAGTCCGAGACCCCCGGCGCCCTGGAAATAGAATAATTCAATCGGGTGCCAGCCGGCTTCCAGTGCTGCTTGTCCGTTGACTTCGTTGACACCATGAATGCCATCGTTGTCAATCAGTTCGGTTCCTGCTAATAAGAGTTTTGAACCGTCATCGGAGCTAAGCCGGAATTGGTAAATCCCTGTTTGCGGAATTTTGATAAAACCGGCAAACCGCAGGCCGAAATATTCCTTTTCATTGGCATAGGAGAGGTTGATTGTTTTGGCGATACCGGTTTGAGTGGCTGTCAGTGATGAAAAGTTCGGCAGTGAATCCCACCGGCCCTCATAGCATGCGTATTTCAATCCTGCGTCCTGAACATCCACATTGCCGGCCTTTGTCAGCTTGACCTTACGGTATTCTCTGCTGACGGATGGACTGGCAGTTCCATCGGACCAGAAACAGCGGGCTTTCACCGTTGAGGTCTTTTGTATTTGAATTGGTTTTGAATAAAGCGTCGAAGATTCCATCGGCTCGGAACCATCCAGGGTATATCGAATCTGCGGGTTCTTGTCGCTGGCAAGTTCAATCTCTATCGAATCGGTGAATAGGGTTAGGTTATTGGTGAATTTCGGCGGCAGATACCCTTTATTCACAGGCCCAAACCGCTTCGGATCCAGCTTGATAACTTTGCGGTCGTAGGTCATCAGTCCGTTAACTTCGACCTCCACATCGGTTGTCTGTGTGTAAACAGCCGCCGCCAGCCCCTTTTCCACCAGCCCATACAGGTCCTGTATCAATGTAACATAACGCTGCTCAAGATCAGTCATGTCTTGATAGGTTTGATACCCCCAATTGCCGCCGGTTTCCCACAAATGTTCTTCCACTGGCATTCCCAGCCCGCCGAACTCACCCAGCACAGCAGCACGGTTCTTTTCGAGTTCCGGCATTCCCGGGCTTGGATATCGATGGACATCGTGAACATCGCCAACTCCTTTATCCGTCCAGCCGGAAGCGTTATTAACCAGGCGGCTCGAATCGTACGCTTTTGTCCAGGCGGTAATCCGCTCCGTATCGTACTGGCCCCAACCTTCGTTAAAGGGCACCCACATCACAATCGAGGGGTGATGATACAGCGCATCTATGATTGCCTTCCACTCAGCTTCCCACTGGCTGTCAATTTGCTTTAGCTCCTCGGCGGAATAAGCATCGCGGTTAAAACCGGAACTGGGCATATCCTGCCACACCAGCATCCCCAGCTTGTCGCACCAGTAATACAACCGTTGCGGCTCAGCTTTGACATGCTTGCGCAGCATGTTAAAGCCCCATGCTTTGGTCATTTCAATATCATACCGCAGGGCCTCATCAGTTGGAGCCGTGTAAAGTCCGTCCGGCCACCAGCCCTGATCCAGAGGGCCAAACTGAAAGACCACCCGGTTATTCAGGAACAGGCGATTAACGCCTTTTTCATCTTTTTTGACTTCGATTTTGCGCATCCCGAAATAGCTTTCAACCGCATCCACCTGCCTGCCTTCCTGATTGAGCGTTACTGTCAAATCGTACAAAAACGGATTTTCAGGAGACCATTCTTTGACATTATCAATTGTCAGCTTCAGCGGGTCGAAAAGGTGGCCTGACGCAGCGGCAACTTTCGTCTTTCCATCCGAAACCATAACTGAAAGAAAATACTTGGCCGCCTGAGGTGTTTGCGGATCGACACCTTTGACAATGCCTTGCACCTGCACTTGTCCGCGGTCCAGATCCGGCGTCACCTTAATGGACTGGATGTAGGACTGCGGTACCGGCTCAAGCCAAACGGTCTGCCAGATGCCGGTGACCGGTGTGTACCAGATGCCTTCAGGGTTGACGACTTGTTTACCGCGGGGAATGGTACTGTTATTCTCATTGGTAGGGTCCCAGACATGAACAAGGATTTCCTGCGTGGCGTCGGCTTTTAAAGCGTTAGTGATGTCCGGGGTAAATGGATCATACCCACCTTTATGTGTGCCGACTTTTTTGCCGTTGACCCATACGGTGCTTTGCCAGTCAACCGCCCCAAAGTGCAGCAGAATACGCTGGTTTTGCCAGTCAGCGGGAACTGAAAATTGCCGACGATACCACAGGGCTTTATCAGTACCAACCGTTTTATCCACGCCGGACAGCGCCGATTCGACCGGATACGGTACCAGGATTTTGTCGTTCCAATAGTCGACTTTGACGGCGTCTTTGTGAACAATGGCGTAATCCCACAGGCCGTTAAGGTTGAGCCAGTGCTCCCGTACCATCGCCGGGCGAGGATATTCCGGCAGGGCATTTTCCGGACTGACCTGTTCGGCCCACTGCGTCATAATCCGACCTTCAACGGGTTGCCAGGATTCTGTAAAAGCCGGAGATGATACGAATAAGATGATGATTACGAGACGGAGATTTTTATGCATGGTTCGTTCCCTTTTAAGAAATAATTGATTCTATCGATGTTTGTAATTCTTTTTATTATTGTGTGGATAAAGTGAAATCAAGCAGAAAATTGAGTATTTTCCTGAGAAAGGTTCTTATTCTATTTTTCCAGCTCTTTTCGAATCTCAGTGATATAATCGCCGAGTCTGGATTTAAGGGGTTCATTCAGGTGCATCTGCGGCTCGATTTTAACTGGTTCAATGCCGAAAATGACGATTTCGTCGGGGCACTGGCCGAGTTGCTTCGCTAATTCGATGACTTTGAGAATATCCACTTCGTGCAGTGACAGATGGGCCATTTTCTTGACGCTGTTGACATCGTCGGGGGTGAAACGCCTGATTGTTCCCGGCTCGGTTCCCATCAGGCAACAGTCGATGAGAATGGCTTTTTGACGTTCGGCAATGGTGTGCAAAAGGTACATCCCGCCGCAGCCGCCGTCGTAATATTCAATATTTTCAGAGGCCAGTTTGCCCGCTGCCGCCAGCTTCGATAATTCATCCACCAGGACCGTCCCGATTCCCTCGTCGGCCATAATGGGGTTACCCAGCCCGACCACGATTGTCTTTTTTACCTGTCCAAATGTCATGAATAGTCCTTATTGTCCCACAGAGATTTAAATTAACCGGTTTCACGGATTATAATTGATTTAGGATGCTGAGAGAAATAAAAAAGCCCCGGTTTTAAGACCGGGGCTTTGGAGTGTCGAATCTCTTTGCGAAATTATTTAATAAATTCCACGTTGAGCATGTGGGTCGAGCAGGAAATACAGGGGTCGTAAGCACGAACCAGCATCTCCATCTTCTGACGCAGGGCGTCTTCGCCTTCATCCATAAACTGCGGCACCAGCTTCTCGAAGTCTTTCTGAATATTCGCATGGTTCTGGTTGGTCGGAATACAACAGTTGCCCCAGGTGCATTCGCCGTTTTTGTCAAATTCATAGGCGTGGAACAAAATGCCGCGCGGCGCTTCGATGCCCGCATAACCCCGGCCGGCACGCAGAGCCACATCGACCTTTTCGGGTTTGATACCTTTGGTCAACAGTTTGTCGATGATTTCAAGGCTTGCCTCAACGACATGGGCCGCTTCGGCCAGTTGGGCCACATTATTCATGAATGGGTTGTATGTCTTTGGTGTCAACCCGAACATCTTTTCAACTTGTTTGGCTAGCGGACTGAGAAATTTAGACTGGTTCTTGTACCGTGCCAAAGCACCCGCAAAGTAGGACTCACGGTGCCACTTGCACCATTTGGCGGTGGACTGATTGACGACGTATTCATTGGCGACACTTTCCCACTTATCGACCGGCATGTCGCCGCTGCCATTGCAGTCGGTACTGGTGATGTCGCCGTGATAGAACGAGTATTCCGACAGCGTACCCTTGTACAACGGATTGGTCTGCTTGAGCGAGACGTATTCGGTTTCACGTTCGAAGTTCGGCAGATTGCCCGCAACACTCAGGACAACCTTGCAGACATCGACCAAATCCGGCACACAGTCTTCCAGTGTGGCTTTGAGGTTTTTGAGTTCTTCTTCCGTCGGAACCCGGGTCATGCCGCCGGGTGTCAGCGTAATCGGATGTGTAATACGTCCTGCCAGCAAGGCTGACATCTGGTTGGCGACGCGGTGACACTTGACGATCTTCAAAACCGCTTCGGTTGCTTTCCCAGCCAGCGGCACAACGGATTTTTCGCCGAACAAATCCGGTGCAACCAGATACCCGACGTGCAAAACATGGCTCTGAAGCTGTTCGGAGTAGTGCATCAGGTGACGTACCATGTCTGTCTGCTCGGTGACTTTCAGTCCCAATGCGTCTTCCACGGCTTTGGTGGCGACCAGCGAATGCGAGATCGAGCAGATGCCACAAATGCGGGACACAATCGTCTGAATGTCGTCATAGCGGCGTCCCCGCACCATCGCCTCGAAGAAACGGGGCGCTTCCGGGACTTGCCATTCGCACTTTTCAATCGTTCTGTCTTTGATGTTGACCACGATATTACCGTGACCTTCAACGCGTGTAAGGTGATGAACGTTTATATTAATATTTTTACTCATGACAGACCCCTGTTTATTTAGAGTTAAACAATACCATTTTTTGTTTCAGGTCATCGACAGTCAAACCGTATGTGTCCATGACCTCCTGAGCGGCTTCAACGTTGGGATTATCAACCAGTCCCCGGCAGCC
>JADHXS010000052.1 GCA_016782835.1 Phycisphaerae bacterium
CTTGACGGGGAGCATCTGGCCCAAAATACGCACTTCGGCGCCCTTTTCGGCCTCGATGATATTGCGGCCGAGCGTGCCGACCGCCTGATAGCCGACAAACAGGACGGTGCATTCGGGACGGGTGATGTTATTGACGAGATGGTGCTTGACACGGCCGCCGGTGCACATGCCGGAACCGGCGATGACCATAATCATGCCTTTAATATTATTGATGGCTTTGGATTCCCGCGTTGATTCAACCAGCTTGAGGCCCTTGAAGGTAAACGGCGAGTCGTCATGTTCCATCAGGAGGGTCATTTGCTTGTCGTACAGTTCGGGGTGTTTTTCGAATACTTTCGTCACCCGGACCGCCATCGGGCTGTCGAGAAAGGTCATAATGTGCGGGATGCGGTCTTCCATCAACAGTTCGTTCATGTAGTAGAGCACTTCCTGAGACCGTTCGATGGAAAAACTGGGGACGATGATGTTACCGCCTGCCTGAAATGTCTTATTGACCGCGTTGCAAAGCTGCTCCTTGGTGTCTTCGATGCTGGTATGCACACGGTCGCCATACGTGGATTCCACGAAGATATAATCGGCCTCGGTAAAAACCGCGGGGTTTTTCAAAATGGGTTTTCCGACACGTCCGAGGTCCCCGGTAAAGAGGATGGTTCGCTGCTCACCGTTTAATTTCACCACAACCCTGATGATGGACGAGCCGAAAATATGCCCGGCCTCATGGAAACTGGCTTCAATGTCGTCGGCAACCTGCACGGGCACATTGTACTGCACCGGTGAAAACAGGGTTGCGCAGCCCTGAGCTTCTTCCTGTGTATAGAGCGGCTCCACGGGGCGCGGCGGTGTATAACCAGCACGTTTATGACGCTTTATCTTATATTGCGCATCTTCTTCCTGAATCTTACCGGAATCGGCCAGTACGATTTCGGCGATCTCGGCGGTCGCTTCGGTGCAATAAACCTTACCCTTAAATCCTTCTTTGGCCAGTTTCGGCAGCAAGCCGCAGTGGTCCAGATGAGCATGGGTCAGCAAAACGGCATCCAGTTCAACTGGGTCCACGCCGAAATCTTCCCAGTTCCTGTTTTGCAGATCGCGTTCCTGATACAGACCGCAATCAATCATGACTTTGGAATGGTTAAATTCGATTAAATGCCGGGAACCGGTTACCGATTCGGCAGCTCCCAAAAATCTGACCTGAATGTCCATTAATTTCTCCGTTTCGTCTCTGGATTCGGCGCCCCCGCCTTCGCGGGGGTGACAAGGACGTTTTTTCATCACATTCGCATCATTTCAAGTAAGGTTCCATCAGTCCGGGTTTCAGGAAAAGGTAATACAGTTGCCCTTCCTCATAGACCTGCCCGGCCATTTGGCCGGCTTGGTCGCCGATGCCCATATAGACGTCACATTTGCCGGGTGCGCGAATCGCCCCGCCGGTATCCTGATCCAGTGCAAAACCGGTATAGGATTTCTTTCGGACCTCATTGCCGACCGGCCGCGGCAGCGTTGTTTTTAAAAACGCAATGCACGCACGCGGGTAAATCGATTTGTCCGTAGCAATGGTTCTAAACGGGATGACTTGTTCGTTCAGGCTTCCCCGCGGGTTACCTTCGCCCAGTCGAAAGAATACGTAACGCGGATTCACGTTGATATATTTTGAAACATCCTGCGGGTGTGCCTGAAAATAGTCGATCATCGCTTTAAGGCTCATTCCCTCAGCCGGGAAAATCCCGTCCTGAAGCATTTTCTGAGCGACACTTTTGTATTCGTGCCCATTGTTTGCGGCATAGCCCAATGTAACGAGTTTACCATCCGGCTGGCGAACAATCGCCGAACCCTGTACATGCGCAATATGAACTTCAAACGGGTTTCCCAGCCATGCGATTTCCGTGCCTTTCAACATTCCTGACGAATCGATTTCGGTTCGTGTCGGGTACGGGGCTAATGAGCCGTTTGCGAGCTTTTGCCCCAGAATATCCCCTTTGTCATTTTTGACCAAATCGGCAGGCTGTTTATAGAGCGGATATTTGAATTTTTCCGAAGACTTCAAAGAACCGTCAAAAATCGGGGTGTAATAGCCGGTAAACAGGACCGTGCCTCTGTCATCGCAACCAACGGATTGATAAAAATCGAACCGGCTGCGAATTGCAGTATCCAACTCTTTTCCATACAGCCCCTTATCTAAAAGCATCCCCAGCGCCTTGAGACTGGCAACCGCCCTGTCATGTGTGATTTCACCGCATGGGAAAAACTGCTTGCTGGAGGGTTTGGATAGGTAGCTTAGGCTGTTATCGACAGCGTCCCGCATATCTTTTAATGCATAACAAGCAATTGTCAGGTCGGGAATCATTGAAGGATCCGTAAGCCTCCTTAAGGCATGAGCACCGGGCGGCAATGGTTTATCATATTGCGGTGCCTCAATTTCCTGAGCGATCTTACAGCCGACGATGACGGTCAGTAAAGCTAACATGATTGTTAAAAAATACTTATGTTTCATAAACACTCCCTGATTTGAATACGGTCATTCCCTTTTCGACTAAGTATATTAGAAACAGCAAGTTATGCATATTAAAAAACATCGACTTGTCTGTCAACATAATAAAACATCGTACAAACCTGTGTTTGCGCTTTAAAAAGGAAAAAGATTTGACATTCCCGGGGAAAATCCTGAGAATATGCACATCATGGCGGTTTTCTACCGGATAAATTGTAACTTGTTTTGAGAAAGGGGTAAATTATGCGGACTTTGGGATTTGTTTTATTGGTCGGTCTCTCATTGGTGCTTGTGGGGTGCACGACATCGGAAAGTCATTGCCGGAAGGGTTATGATTTTTATCAAATCGATAAAATCGCTGTCGTCGATGTCATCGGACCGGTTGGCAGTGAAGCAGCCAAAAATCAGATCGCAGATTTTTTTGTGATGGAACTTCTGAAAAAGGGATATTCTCCCATTGAACGTGCCCAGGTCCAGATCATCTTAAATGAGCAAAAGTTCCAATCCTCTGATGTTACCAGCCGGGAAAGTGTCGCTAATGCCGGTGAAATATTGAATGTTCCCGTCATTCTCTTTGTGAATGTTCCGAAATTCAAAGAAGAAATCACCATCAGTGCTAAAATGGTCGATGTCCAGGACGGCAGTATTCTTTGGATGGGTACGGGAACCGGTACGACAGGAAAAACCCTGAATACCATTCTCGGCGCAGCGGGCGGAGCCATTGTCGGGGGGGCTGTCAGCAATGACGACAACCGTGTGATCGGTGCCATTGGCGGCGGCGTTGCAGGTGGTGCAGCCGGGGCGCTGCTCTCTCCGCAGGTCGAGCAGAAAGTTCGAAGTATGATTGGTAAAATTTGCGAATCTCTGCCGACCAGATAAAAACTTTCTGTCCGGGCGAAAGCTGCGTTTGTTTTTTTGGCGACCAATTCTTTTCAAAAGTTGGTCTGTCTCTGTATGGGTGTTTTTTGCTTGACGTAGAGTCGTTTTTACTTAAAGTTGCTTCGATGTTTAATTTTCTACAATGAAAGAATTCTATGAACGCAAAAATAGTTAAAATCGGGCTTGTCGGATACGGGACTGTCGGCGTGGGAGTCGCGAAGATTCTTATTGAGAACGCTGCGGAAATCACCACCCGAACAGGTCTTAGAGTAGAACTGGCCTGCGTTGTTGACAAGGACACGACCCGTCCGCGTGATTTTGACCTGCCGGAGGGATTACTCACTGATGACCTGAATGTTTTACTGAATGATGCATCGATTGAGATTGCCCTTGAACTGGTAGGCGGCACGACAACCGCCAAAGATATCCAGATTCAAATGCTCAAGGCCGGCAAGCATGTGGTCACCGCCAACAAGGCGCTCCTTGCCGAACACGGCCAAACGCTATATAAGGCGGCATTGGATGCCAAACGCTGTATTGCGTTTGAATCAAGCTGCTGCGGCGGGATTCCGATTGTTTCGGCACTTCGGACGGGACTTGCGGCCAATAAAATCACCGGCCTGTACGGGATTTTTAATGGTACGTGTAATTATATCCTGACGAATATGACGCATTTCGATGCGGATTTCTCCGATGCACTGAAGGAAGCTCAGAACAGAGGATTTGCCGAAGCAGATCCAACGCTGGATATTAATGGGATGGACACCGCGCATAAACTTGCGATTTTGGGAGGGCTGGCCTTTAACTGCCGAATCTGCATCGAGGATATTTACGTCGAAGGGATTGAAAATATCGACATTGTGGACATTCGCAGTGCGCTGGAAATGGGCTATATCTTAAAACTGCTGGCAATTGGTGAAAAAGACGACGGGAAAGTTTCCCTTCGCGTCCATCCGTCTTTTATTTTGGACCATTCACCGTTGGCTCAGGTTGAAGGTCCTTTCAATGCCGTCAGCGTCTTCGGAAACGCCGTCGGCAATACCATGTTTTACGGTCGCGGTGCGGGAATGATGCCGACCGCCAGTGCCGTTGTTGCGGATATCATTGATATTGCTCTCGGAACCAGTCAACACCTGTTTGAAACCATGCCGATGGCGACGGAATCTCATCGAACCGTTGCAATCAAGACTATTGATGATATTGACAGTCGGTTTTACATCCGAATTATGGCCAAAGACCAGCCGGGTGTATTCGCGGCTTATGGACAGGTTTTGGGCAAACACGGTATCAGCATCAGCGGCGCTATTCAGCATGAATGGGTCGGCCCGCAAAATACGGTTCCAGTGGTGATTACGACCCACCCGACCAAACAAAAGAACATGAACGCGGCATTAAAGGAATTGGAGCAATTGGATATTATTATTCAAAAACCGGTTTGTATCCGTATTGTTGATATTCCGGAGGACAAGGAAGAGTGAGCGCAAAATACGTAATCATCATCCCGGATGGAGCAGCGGACAATCCGCAAGCCTGCTTCGATGGTAAGACCGTAATTGAAGCGGCCCATACCCCGAATATGGATAAAATTGCCGCTGAAGGTCGCCAGGGAATCTGTCATACCGTGCCCGAAAAAATGACACCCGGCAGTGATGTCGCCATGATGAGTTTGCTGGGATACGATCCGGCTCACTATTACACCGGTCGAGCCCCGATTGAGGCGGTGGCGATGGGAATCCCGCTGGAGGCGGATGACTGGGTGTTTCGCTGTAATCTCGTCACCACGGCGGATAACGAAATGATGGATCACAGTGCCGGTCACATTCCCACAAAAGAAGCCTCTGAGCTTATTAATGAACTGGCTCAATCCGTTTCCGATGAAAATATACAATTCTATACCGGTGTCAGCTATCGGCATCTTTGTGTGATCCGGGGGCAGGATTTCTCAAAAGTGACCACCCAGCCACCGCACGATATCATCGGCGAAAAAGTCTCCAAAAATCTTCCAAAAGGAAAAAATGCAGAGCTTTTGAATCAACTCGTTGCTCAATCGGCGCAGCTTTTTAAGAATCATCCCATAAATGGAGTTCGAAGCGACCTGGGAGAAAATCCGGTTTCTTCGATTTGGCTGTGGGGACAGGGGCAAAAAGCGCATCTGGAAAAATTCCAGGTCAAATACGGTAAAACCGGAGCCGTCATTACGGCCGTCGACCTGGTCCGCGGACTGGCGAAGCTGATTGGTTTTGACCTCATTGAAGTCGAAGGCGCAACGGGTTATCTGGATACAAATTTTGCAGGTAAAGGGGAAGCTGCAATTGAAGCAATGGATAAATATGACGTCGTGCTGGTGCATATCGAAGCGCCGGACGAAGCAGGCCATGCTGGTAATCCGGAACATAAGAAAAAAGCCATCGAATTGATTGACAAATTTATCGTCGGTCCGGTTTACGAAGCCGTTCAAACCTACGAGATATATCGCATCCTGGTCATGCCGGACCATCCGACACCGGTGGAGGAACGCTGTCATCTTGGCGAACCAGTTCCCTTTGCCATGGCCGGAACCGGCATCAAGGGAATTCTGCATAAGCCCTTCTGCGAAAAAAACAGCTTTGAGTCGGGATTCGAAATCGGCAATGGACCGGATTTGATGGAATATTTCCTGAAGATTTGATGGTTTTCTGAACAGAAATATACTGCAAAAACAATAAAATCGCTTTACCGGGGGCCGGGGGAAAGGCAGCGTGTCGGGATTTTCGTGAATATTTATATCTTTTTTTGACTATTCTGATCTTTTGCGATAAAATGTTCGTACAAGTAATATGTTATAGACGAAAGAGTAAAAAAGAGTAAATATGATGAAAAAATCTATCTTATTAACACTCTTAATAATGGCCTTTCAGACATTCAGCCTGGCTGATACTTTTACCCATAAGACCAAAGACATTATTTATCACGGCTATACAACTCAGACGCTTATAGAAGGAAAAAACGTCATTATCACCCAGGAAAAAGGAACGATCGAAATCAATTCTGCTGAGTACAATATTGAATATAATATCGTCGGCAGAAACAATTTTGTCTCATTGCTGAGTATTATCGATGAAATCATATCCGATTATGAAACACAGGCTTTCGAAGAAGCCATTGTCGAAGAAGCCGATAAAGGATCTTTGTTTATTCTGATTGAAATCGATACTCCCGGCGGCAGTGTTGAACTTTGCAAGCGATTGTGTGCTGCGATTACGAGTCTTCATTTCTGCCCGACGTCTGTTTATATTAAGGGTGGGAAAAACGGCGGTGCTTTTTCCGCAGGGGCGGCGGTTTCGCTGGCGTGTAATAAGATTTATATGGCACCGGCAACCAGTATCGGAGCGGCTACCAGTATCGCCATGACGGCCAACGGTCAGGTGCGTGATATGAAAGAGGCCTACGGAGATACCGTTGGCGAAAAGTTTAATTCCGCATGGCGAAGTTATTTCGCTTCGCTGGCTCAGAAAAACAATCGTTCCGGAGCCATCGCGAGAGCTATGGTTGATAAGGATGTTGGTGTTATTGAAGTTCAGCGTGACGGAAAATCTCTTTTTGTTGAATCGAAAGATAAACGCTCCAGCGATGTCATCGTTCGCACGCTTTGTAAGAAAGGAGAACTGCTGACATTGTCTGCAACGGAAGCTGTGGCCTGTAACGTTGCCAACGATATTGTCGAATCCCGGCAAGCACTGCTTTCGAAAGCCGGATTCCCGGACGCTGATGTCATCGAAAGTGAAAAACTCATGGCGGCAAAGGAAGAATTTGAGAAGGTGGTGCGAAAATTTAACACATTGGTCGAAAGGCTGGATTTAAAGTTTAAAGAAATTGAGGCCAAATACGATGCTCGAGCACTGATGCGCAATCAGGCCCTGCGTGACTATGAAGCCATTATAAAAAATGCTGAATATTTACTTAAACTGAAACGCAGTTACCCGGATATTCCTTATGAAGAGGAATCCTTGATCAGCGCCATCAATACATTTAAAGCAAATTATAATGCGATCAAGGCGATGCGATGAAGACGGCTTTATTTTTTGGAGGTTCATTATGAATGTAAAAAGAATAAAATTTATCATGTTCATATTCGTAATAGGAATGGTTACCGATATGGGTTGGGCGGATACATTCAAAAACAAAGAAACCGGTGAGGTTTTTTACGGTTTTATGACGCAAAAAAGCACGGGCAGCAAAACGCTCATTTACAACAGTGACAAAAAGGAACTGACAACAATTAATCTCAGTGAATATGAGATTGTGTATGACAGCAACGGACGTAAAAACAATGTTGTCGTTGTCCCTGTTACAAAGTCCGAAGTCCTGCTCTCACAGGTGGTTTCCGAAACGATTGCGAAAGCCATTATCGATGCTTCGAATAAAGGCCCTCAGGCAATCATTGTCCAGATAGACAACCCCGGCGGGCGAGGAGATTATATGAAAATCATTACCTCGGCCATTACGCAGACGAATAATTGCCCGGTTCTTGCGTACATCAGCGGTAGTCAATACGGCGGTGCGTTTTCCACCGCTGCGATGGTCGCATTGGCTTGTGACAAGGTCTTCATCTCGCCAACCGCCTCGATGGGTGCTATCGGTCCGATTGTCGGATCTGCGGTTACCGATGAGGATTTTTCAAACTACATCGCAACCTATTGCTCGGACTCGCTGGCCTCTTATAGTATCTACGCAACTGCTTTGGCCCATGAACATAATCGTCCGGCTCTTTTAGTCCGTGCCCTCATCGATAAGCGTCTTTCTGTTGAGGAGGTAAAGAATAATATTGGTGACACGCTGGATTATGTCCAAAGAGATGAACGCCAGCCGACACAAACCCGAGTTCGCACATTAGCCGAAGGAATTGACGATTCGGCATCTTACGAGTCAACTTCTCAAGCACAGATTGTCAGCGCGGTTCTTAATTTACCCCCAACCGATGCGATCAAGGTCGGACTCGCCGATAAAATGGTGGACTCTTTGAGTGATATTCTTGCCGAAATGAATCTCCAGCAGGCTCAGTTAACCAATGCCGGCGGCATTGAAAACACCATCAAAAAGTATTCCGCTGCCCGTCGGAATATCGCCCAATCTCTTTCAAGAATCCAATGGCTCGAAGATCGCTCCGCCCTGCTGGAAGAACAATTGACAGAGATTGAACGGCAACTGAGAACCGGAACGGTAACGCGGGAAGTCAGCCGAAGACAGAACTCAGCCTATCGCCGCAGCAACACCAGCCTTCCCGAAAATTATGACCGCTATTATTATGACCCCGGGATTAATTCGACCGGCAGAGTTGTTACACAAGGTGACCAGTATACAACGCGTAGCAGAAATCGAGATGACCGAACTGCTGCCCATGAGACTGAAACAATTGTCACTCAAGAGCCTACAGCCAGTGTCGAGCAGGTTCAAAGAGAACTAATCGCTGTTTTAAACGACTTAATTGTTGAATATCGCCAGGTGATGAGCCAGGCCAAACGCTGGCCGGGAGGACTGCCCCCGGAAATTCCCTACCAAACGCTGGAACAAAACAGGAATTCTGCGGGTGCTTTACGAGATTACCTTCTTAGGCAACCGGTTTACGGACAGCCGGGGATTCAGCAGCAGGCTCCTGCAACGCCTTCCGGAAGCCGGCGAAACAGGTATTGAGAAGAGTAAGGACGTTTTGCCCATTTTGTTAACAGGCAACCATATCTTGTGGTTGCTTTTTTTTATATACCTATAGGTAGAATATACTTGACGTTTTAGGGTTTTATTCATATCGTATACTGAAATATAAATGTGTTTTCTATGCTGTGCGTCTTTGGAGCCGGAAAACAACTAACTGGCTTTTGAAAGGGTACAAAATGAGGTTATGGAGCCATATAAGCCATTATTCGGGGATTTTTCTCCTGCTATTTGTTGCGAGCTGTTCCCAGCCGCAACAACCGTCAGAAGTGAATGAAACGATTGATCCGGAAAGAACCATTGGTTCCGTTTCACGCATTCACTTTTTTGATGCAATCCCGGTACGCGGTATTGGTATTGTTGCCGGTCTTCATGGTACCGGTTCTTCCGAATGTCCGCCAATGGTTCGTGAAAACCTGGAAAAGTACATTTGGAAACAAATACCCGTTAATAATGCCATTAATGCACGTGCTTTTATTGAGAGTACGAACACGGCGGTCGTGGAAGTCTTTGGAGTTATCCCGGCTTTGTCTTCGGACAGGGATAGCTTTGATGTCGCTGTTCGCCCCCTGTCGAGTTCTCAAACCACATCATTGGACGGTGGACATTTATATACCACGGAATTAAAAGAATTAAGCCGTCTTGCACGTCTTGAGCAATTTTCCATGTTCTCCAAAACACTGGCGACCGTGGAAGGTCCCGTTTATTCCAATAAACTGGTTTCCTCTGTTGAAGAGAGTCATATCTGGTACGTTTTAGGAGGAGCCAAGCCGATACAAAGTACAAAAACCAGATTGATATTAGATCGTCCTGACTTTCTGACGGCATATGCCATTCGAAATCGCATTAATGAGCGTTTTAAATCAAAGACAGCCGTACCGTTATCCGATGCAGAAATCATCCTTCAGATTCCCTCAAACTATCTGGACCAGAAAGAGCGTTTTCTGGAAATGGTCAAATCCCTTCAATTGGGTGATAACCCTGCCTTGAAACAAAATCGCATTAAGGAATTAACGCAGCAGCTTCTCAACCAACCTGAGAATGAAACATTTGAGATTGCTCTGGAAGCGATCGGCAGGCCTGCTTTAGATTCTTTGGCTCTCCTCCTCGAACACCCGGATGAGTCTGTTCGTTTTCATGCCGCCCGATGTATGCTCAATATCGGAGATAATCGTGCGATAAAGCCTTTGCGTGAAATGCTCCTGGATCCAACGAGTCTATTTCGTCTTCGTACGGTCGAAGTCATCGGCCGAAATGCGACTCGAACAGATGCCAGAGCTATTTTAACATTAACCCTAAGCGATGTGGATATACAGATACGTCTGGCGGCTTACGAAATGCTCCTGCGAATGAACAGCTCGGCTATCAGTCGAAAAATTGTTGCCGGAGACTTTGTCGTTGACAGTGTTATTTGTCCCGGACCCAAAATTATCTATGTCTACCAGGAAAAAACACCCAGGATTGTCCTGTTTGGGGCTCCTGTTTATTGTAATAACAATATCTTCATCCAGTCGGATGACGGTATTATTATCAATGCAAAGCCCGGCGACAAATTCATTTCCGTCTCACGGAGACATCCGCAGCGACCGCGAGTTATTGGGCCTTTGAGTACCGGCTTTGAAGTCAGCAGTCTTATCCAAACACTGGGCGAACTGTCGGAAACCAAAAACAGTGCGGCAGTTCTCCCGGGATTAGCTGTTTCTTATGCGAAAATACTGCCGATTTTGGAAAAAATGTGTGAAAACAATGCGATTCCGGCCGTGTTTATCGCCGGTCCGCCGATTACCGTGGATCCGGTATTGCAGAATTTACCACCGATTAGCCGATAATAACTGAGATGAGTGCATGAGAATACGCAGAAATGACCTCTTAGGAATGATTTGATGAAACTTGAGAAGATTATTATTAACGGATTTAAAAGTTTTGCTGACAAAACGGAGCTTCAAATCAGCCATCCGATCACAACGATTGTCGGCCCGAACGGCTGCGGCAAGAGTAATGTCGTCGATGCGATTAAATGGGTTTTGGGAAACCGAAGCCCCAAAAGTCTGCGAAGCGATCAGATGGCGGATGTTATCTTCAGTGGCTCCAGCAGCCGAAAGCCCAGCGGTATGGCCGAAGTTAGTCTGGTTTTCTCGGATGTCAGAAAACTGGGACTGGAACAGGACGATTTGCAGATTTCCCGCCGGCTTTTCCGCAGTGGTGAAAGTGAATACCTCATTAACAATAAATCGGCTCGCCTAAAGGATATTCGCGAATTATTCATGGATACGGGTATTGGTGTCAGTGCCTACTCGATTATCGAACAGGGGCAGATTGACCAGTTGCTCAAAGCGTCAACACAGGATCGTCGTGTTATTTTTGAAGAAGCGGCCGGGATTAGCAAATACAAGGCTCACAAAGTCGAAGCATTGCGAAAATTGGACCGAACCGAGCAAAATCTGCTTCGTCTTGCCGATATCGTTAATGAAGTCCAAAAGCAGCTTCGCAGCATCAAGCTGCAGGCGGGCAAGGCCCGTAATTATCTTGAATACAGCGGCCGTCTCAAAGAATTGCGAGTGAATTATTCGCTTGCCGAATATGACCGTATTGTCACCCAACAGGATGAAAAACAGACATCTCTGTCTCAATGGAAAGACCGATTTGCTCAAACAGCCGCATCTGTTTCTCACTGTGACACGGCCGTTAGCCAACTGTCCAGTGTATTGCTCGAAACCGAGGGACAAATCAACCGCTGGGACAATACGCTAATTTCCGCGCGCAGCCGGATTGAGCAGCAAACGGACCGCATTGGTTTTTTGAATCATCGCATTCAGGAACTGGCCAACCGTAAACAGAAAGCCTCGGAACAAATCGCCGAACTGACGCGGCAAACGCATCAATTTTCAACGCAACTGGGGACCTGTCAAAAAGAACAGACTGATATCCAGTTGTTGGTTGAGCAGAAATCGAAAGAACTTCATGAAGCCCAGGAATCGATTACCCGGATCAATTCTCAATGCGCAGAACTTCAGGCACAACTGGAAGACGAAAAATCCGGAATTATCGACATTGTCCGGCGGACCGCGCAATTGCACAATGAAGTGACCAGCCTGGGCAGCTATCGTGACAATCTTTCCGGTCGAAAAATGCGACTTACCGGCAAAGCTGAAGAAACGGAGAATCAACTGGCCGAATGGCTGACCGAAAAAGCTCAACAACAAGCCAGGTTGGAGGATATTCGCTCCGTCCTTTCCCAATTACAGCAAAGCCTTGATGTCAAGCGGGATGAAATGGAAGCAATCGGTGACCGGCGAGGACAAATTCTGGAAGCGATTGCGTTCCTGAAAGAACAACGAAGCGCCCTGAACAGTGAATTAAATATTCTCAGTGATATGGAAGCAAAACGTCAGGGCTTAAATGATGCGGTCAAAGAAATTCTGGTCTCTGAAACACAGCGGCGCTCTTACATTGACGGTATCGTCGCGGATGTCATTGTCGCAGAACCTCAGTACGCCCAGGCGGTCGAAGCGGCCCTGGAAGGCTTAACCGATGCGCTACTGGTGAACAGTACCGGAGATTTTCTGCAGGATCATGAACTTTTGAAGAAGCTGGATAGCCGAATTCGTGTGATTTGCATAGATCGAATTGCCCCCTTTAAAGACCAAACCGATTTATCCGGACAGCCGGGGGTTTTAGGCAGGCTCGTCGAATTTGTTCAATATGACAGTCGCTTCAGCCGCGTGGTGTGGAAGCTTCTCGGGCATATCCTTCTTGTTGAATCGTTGGATGCTGCAATGAATCTGGCCGGGCAATTGGGTGCGGACTATCGCTATGTAACCGTTAACGGACAGGTCTTTTCAAACGGTCATCTACTCAATGTGGGGCCGGTTGGCAAGAATATCGGCTTGATTTCCCGCAAAAGTCGTATCCAGGAATTGCACAGCAGCATCGAATCGCTCAATCAGCAGATTCAGTCGCATGCAAACGTCCTCGAAGAAACGGAACACAAGAATGAACATCTGGCCGCTCTCTGTAAAGAACTGCGAACCAGTATCTATGAAGCAACCACTGAAAAGGTTGACTCCGAATCCAGATTTCATGTTTTGGAAGAAAAAATTCGCCGTCTGAAAGATGAGCAGCCGGTCATTTCAAGCGAGATTGAAATGCTGGAAGAAGAAATTCAGCAATCTGTCCGGAAAGAACATGCATCGCGTCAGAAACTTGAAGAACTGGAACAGATTAACACCGAACGCAACGAACATATTCAATCGCTGCAAACCTGCTATGATGAACAACAGCAGATTCAGCGGGACCGAAATGCGGAATTAACCGAACTTAAGGTACATTTGGGACAGATTCAGGAACAGCAGAAGTCGATTCGTCAACAGATTGCAGCGATTCAAAGCCAGCTTCATCACAGTCGTATGGCGATTGAGTCAGCACGGACGGAATCACGTAGTTGTGATGACCAAATCGAACAGACAAACCGCAACATTCTCACGGCTGAGTCCCGGATATCGGAACTTTATCTTGAAAAGGAAGAGGCTCAAAAGCACAGTGTTCAACTGCATCAAGACATTGACGACCTGCTAATGCAAAAGAAGCAAAATGAAGAACAACTGCGTGTCCACCGTGCGAAACAATCTGAAATCGAAGAAGCCGTTCATCAATTGGAATTGGAATTGAGTCAGCTTCAGGTCAAAGAAGAAGACCTCTCGCAGCGTGTCCGCGAAGAACTGCAAATAGAGCTTTCCGGAGCCTATCAGAATTTCCAGCAGGATGAAGTGGACTGGGAACAGGTTCGTGAAGAAATTACCGAACTGCGAGGCAAGATCGAACGGCTGGGGAATGTGAACGTGGATGCGATTGACCAGCAAATGGACCTCGAAAAACGGTATGATTTCCTGGCCGGACAAGTCGAAGACCTGAATCAGAGCAAGGGACAACTGGAGCAATTGATTGCACGTATCAATAAAGAAAGTCGAGAAAAATTCCAGACGACATTTGAGCATATCCGCGAAAACTTCCAGCAGATTTTCCGGAAACTCTTCGGCGGCGGAAAAGCGGATATTGTTCTTGAAAATCCGGACGATATCCTCGAAAGCGGCATTGAAATTATTGCACGTCCTCCCGGCAAAGAGACACGCACGATCAGCCTGCTCAGCGGCGGCGAAAAGACCATGACCGCAATCGCCCTCCTGTTTTCCGTATTCAAGAGCAAGCCGTCCCCCTTCTGCGTGCTGGACGAAGTGGATGCCGCACTGGATGAAGCTAACAATGAACGATTTAACCTGATCGTTCAGGAATTTCAAAAACAATCACAATTTGTTATTATTACACACTCCAAACGCACCATGAGTATTGCAGACGTTCTGTATGGCATTACGATGCAGACACAGGGAGTCAGCAAGAAAATCAGCGTGCAATTTGAAGGTGTGGAGGACGATACGGAAGCCGCGGTAGCGTAACTCTGAATCGCTGTTTTTCTATCATAACTGAATGATGAGCAAACTTGATATCCACAAATTTAAAAATGGTATGGTGCTCCTGGGTGAACGGATTGACCATGTCCAATCAGTATCATTTCATTTTTTAATTCCTGCCGGAGCGGCCCTGCTTCCGGACGGCTGTTGCGGAGCCGGCGAGGTTATCAGTGACTGGATCTTTCGGGGGGCAGGCAGTCGGGACAACCGACAGTTAATGGAAACCCTTGACGAGCTTGGTATCCATCGGCATACGAGCGTTTCCGCGGAGCATTTGTCGCTAAGTGCTTCGATGGAATCGGGCAATCTGGCCGATGTTTTGGACGTTTTCGCGGATATCATTCTGCGGCCGATGATGGATCCAAAACAGTTTGAGCTTTCCCGGGAATTAGCCGTCCATGAATTGCAGGGGCTGGATGATGATCCAAGGGGGAAAGTCATGGTTCATCTTAAAGAGCAATTCTACCCTGATCCATACGGCCGGTCGTCATTGGGTGAACTGTCCGATCTGCAATCTTTGACCGCCGAAAAAACAACGGAGATTATTAAGCGATTCTTCGTGCCGTCACAAATAATCTTTTCAATTTCCGGAAAGTATGATTTTGACACGGTCTGCCGACAAATGGAACAGCTTTTCGACAGTGACAGCCATTTCGATTCTCCTGCAATTACTCCTGAATGTCGGGGAAAATCTTATGTGCACTATCCGACAAAAGGAGCCCAGGTGCATATCGGTTTAATGACGGCGGTGCCGCCTATCGGGACAGGTTGTTATTACGAATTCATGGCTGCCGTTTCGGTTCTGTCGGGCAGTATGAGCAGCCGGCTGTTTACGGAAGTTCGTGAGAAACGAGGGCTTTGTTATGCAGTCGGGGCACGGTATCGCAGCATGAAGGATTATGCCGGGATTTCCTGTTATGCGGGCACAACCCCGGATAAGGCTCAGGAAACACTGGATGTCATCATGGACCAGTTCAATCGACTCAAGAACGGGATTAGCGATGATGAAATGCAGCGTGCCAAAGTCGGTCTGAAAACGTCTCTGATTATGCAGTGTGAATCAACCGCAAGCCGGGCATCCGGGATTGCCGGGGACTATTTCCTGCTGGGACGCGTTCGCGGCGCTGATGAAATCCGCGACAAAATCGCAAACCTCAAACCTGCTGATGTTGAAAAAATATTGCAGGAACATCCCTTTGAGAAATATACCGTGGTTACGATTGGGTCTAAAGCAATAAACATCTGACAAATAGAAACGAATGATGGAATTTAAACACAAACAACTGGATAACGGTTTAACATTGATTGGCGAGGTCAATCCGCTTGCGCAGTCAGCCTCTGTGGGTTTTTTTGTGCGAACCGGCTCACGTGATGAAATCCCTGCTGTCAACGGTGTTTCGCATTTTCTCGAACACATGTTGTTTAAAGGCACGGACACATTGTCCGCCCTGGACGTGAATGAGGCGTTTGATCGTCTCGGTGCCAAGTTTAATGCATTCACCAGTGAGGAAAATACCGTTTATTACGCCGCAGTTCTCCCTGAATATCTGGAACAGGTTTCAGAATTATGGATGCAACTGATGCGTCCATCATTGCGAGATGACGATTTCAATATGGAAAAGAATGTGATTCTCGAAGAAATTGCGATGTACAAGGACCTGCCGCAGTTTGACGTGATGGATCAGGGAAAAACCTTACATTTTGGCTCGCACCCCTGCGGGAACAGCGTTCTCGGCACCAATGAGAATATTGCCGCCCTTTCGGCTGAGCAAATGCGCGATTACTTTGCGCATCGTTATGCCCCGAATAATATGACCCTGGCCTGCTGCGGCAATTTCGATTTTGAAAGTTTATGTCGTCTGGCCGAGGAAAAATGCTCCCAATGGAAACCTGCGGAAGCGACACGCTCCCTGTCCCCTTTTAGCGGGACATTCGAGAAAAAATCCGTTCAAAACACCAATCTCGTCCGCCAGCACCTTTGCCTTTTAAGCCCCTCTGTGTCGATGCAGGACCCCCGTCGGTATGCCGCTTCTTTGTTAAGCTCGATCATCGGAGACAGCACGGGCTCGCGTTATTATTGGGCGCTGGTTGACCCGGCCCTGGCGGAAACGGCCGCGATGCAATGTGAATCAATGGACGGAGCGGGCGTCTTTTACAGTTATATCTGCTGCAATC
>JADHXS010000053.1 GCA_016782835.1 Phycisphaerae bacterium
TAGCAAACTTAAAGACAGAATGCGTCGGATAGTCTGGCAGGAGAATGTTCAAAATGTTATCAAATATAGTCATGAAAAACCCGTTATTCGTCGCCTGGAAAAACTCCTCGCGGCATAAAATCGGTCAGTTTGAGTAAATTACTTCGTTATCTCTTTTGAAAAAAAATTCAATAGTCTTGGCAAGACCGGAATCAAAATCCGACCCCGGCACAAATCCGACCGATGAAATCTTATCAATACTCGCCTGAGAATGCTTGACGTCGCCGGCCCGCTGAGGTGCGTATTCAATCTTCGATTTTGAGCCGGTCAGTTCGATAATCTTGCGAGCCAGATCATTGACTGTCTGACGCTTGCCATAGGCGACATTATAAACACCGGTCAGGCTGTCAGTTTCCGCTAAAAACGCATTGGCAGCCACAATATCTTTCACATAAATAAAGTCGCGTGTCTGCTCACCGTCGCCAAAAATGGTGATCGGCTCATTGCGGAGGGCCTTATGAATGAAAATGGGGATTGCCGCGGCGTACTGGCTGCCGGGATCCTGGCGGGGGCCAAAGACATTAAAGTACCGCATGCAGGCTGTCTGCAGCCATCCCTCGTCAGCAAAAATGCCGCAGTAGTATTCCCCATCCAATTTCGTAACGGCATAAGGACTTTTCGGTTCGGGGATCATCGTTTCCAGTTTCGGCACGGTTGGATTGTCACCATAGTTGGCCGCGGAACTGCTGAAGCACAACTTTTTGACACCTGCCGCGGCGGCTTCCTGCAGGACATTGAGCGTGCCCTGGGTGTTGATCTCAACACATTCAATGGGCTTTTCCATTGACTCGGCACGCTGATCATGGCCGCCATGTGGAAAATATAATCCACGCCGTCAACGGCTTTTTTAACCGCCTGACGATCCGTGACGGATCCTTCGATAAACTCAACGCCCAACCCGTCGAGATTCGCCTTATAGCCGCTTCGCAGATTGTCCAGAACCCGAACCTCGGCTTTGGATGCATAATGTTCAGCAATGTGACTGCCGATAAATCCGGCTCCGCCAGTAATTAAGATACGCATGATTCAATTACCCCTTAACGATTTTCTGATAATATTGTTTGACTAACTGAGTTAACGCCTCTTCCTGCTCAGTCAAAGACTGGACCAGTTTGAACTGGGTTCGGCAGCGATCCAGGTTATGGCCGTCGCGATGGACCTTGAAATAATTATCGCCGTCCAGATAATCTGTCAAAAAGCGGGTTCCAATGATCATCGTAATAAGTTTTCCGGAGTGGACCAAATGATCGACCTCGGCCTGATTGAGAAATGCACCAGCCCCAGTCAGATATCCCTTCAGAATCACCTCGAACCGCGGGATTTCGGCTTTGACCTTGGACAAGTCCTTCTCGTCTTCTTCACTGTTCGAAGCCGTTGTCCGAACAATATCCCCAAAATCGTACAAAGCAAGCCCTGGCATCACGGTATCCAGATCAATCACGCAAACCCCCTCGTGTGTTTCGTCATCGATCATGACATTATTGATTTTGGTGTCGTTGTGGGTCGTACGTACGGGAATCTCGCCTGCTTCGACCCGTTTGGGAAGCACATCGAACAACCCGGCATTGGCGTTTAGATAATCGATTTCTGCTTTCGCAGAAGCCGCGCGGCCGCAGGAGTCTTTTTCAAGAACCTCCAAAAAGGTCTTGTACCGTTTCTGGGCATTGTGGAAGTCCGGAATCGTCTCGACCAGCGGTGGTTCCGGCAGGTCGGCCAGATGGCACTGAAACTCACCTAAAGCTTTGGCCGCCTGGTAGGCCTGCTCAAGCGTCTCAAGGACATCATACGTCCGGGCCCCTTCGATAAAGAGGTATACCCGCCAGTAATTGCCCTTGTCACACCCGCAATAGCCCGCCCCGTCATGGGTGGGGATCACCGTCAGGACACGTCGGGATATATCCGTCAGTCCCGCGGCTTTCAATTTGCCGCGAATGTGATCCGTCACACGAATGACATTTTCCATCAACTTGGGTGGATCTTTGAAAATGGAATGATTAATTCGCTGAAAGATATACCGAACCTGGCGGCCGGCCTGATCAAACATCACCAAAAAAGTGTCGTTAATGTGCCCGGTTCCATAGGGTTCCGCACTCAAAAAATCGCCATAAATCTGAAATTGTTTTGCAATTTGGCCCAAATCAAAATTCATCACATCGTTCCTAACATATCAACGGGTTAATGTCCAGGGAAATGAACCTACCAAAGTCTTTCTGGATAGGTTCCCTGTTCGATCAATTTTTGGATGCAGGATTGGGCAATTTCCTTATCCTGAGGATAGGTTACCCCAAACCAACTGTTATGCGTTTTGAAAATCTTCACTTTTTTCTGCTGTCGTTTGACCAGCGTATCCACCACCGTGGGGATATAAAACTCGCTTTTATTCTCTCCGATGTGCTGTTGCAGGTAATCACTGAACTGCTGCTGGAGGTATCCGAAGACGTCCGCCCCCAAGCCCCACAGGTTCATCGAGACGATCTCGTCGCCGGTCAGCGGTTGCTCGGTGCCCTGCTCATCGACAAAAACCGCACCATTGCCTTCTTTGCGGATGCTGGTTCGCTCGGTTACGTCTGCCAGGTACATCTGATCGTCGTGGCGACACACACCACGGGCAACGGTCCCGTATTCCGACAGCGTGTTCCGCAGAACGTAACCGACCATCGCGTACTCATCTTTCTTCGCTGCCATCTGCCCCAGTTGATCGGCCATAATGCGGTACGCTTCGACGCCGTAATAGTCATCCGCATTGATTACGGCAAACGGTTCGTCAATAACATCTTTAGCAACCAAAATCGCATGTCCGGTTCCCCAGGGTTTTTCACGTCCTTTCGGGATATCAAAACCATCCACACATGAATCCAATTCCTGATAAGCATACGCCGTTTCGACAAGTCCATCGAGCTTGCTTCCGATTTTCTCCCGAAAAGCATCCTCAAAATGATGGCGGATCACAAATACGATCTTTTTGAAGCCGGCCCGAACAGCATCATACATGGAATAATCGATAATGATCTCTCCATTGGGACCGACCGGATCAATCTGCTTGAGCCCGCCATAGCGACTGCTCATCCCGGCGGCAATAATCAGTAGTGTCGGTTTTGTGCTCATATATATTCTAAGAAAAATCTTCGATTGATTTACGCAGTTTTCGGCACGATTGGTAAAACTCCTCCGGTTCCATCTCTTTCAAGAATACAAACCCGCGGGTGGCCCGAATCAGAGGGCTTTTATGAAGGTAAAACCATTCACGTCCCAGACAGGTTTTCAAGGTTTGATACTGCTGAACCTGAATCTGCTGGGCCAGTTCTGAAAATGGACCATCGTGTTCATAGCTTGGGAAGGATGCTTCTTTCTGGCTCAGAAATGCGTTCAAAAACGACTGTTGCATCACTGAAAACATGTTCAGACTGACCGGCACAAAGACATTTGCCTCGGAGGGGTCAAATCGGTACCAGACATTACGGTACCCCCAAATCTTAATATCGGAGCGTTTGGTTTTCTGCTGATAGATCTGCAGGGCTTCCGACAGCGTCTGAAGCACCTTGTAGTGCGTATCCGGACCGCTCGCTTCCGGGTCCAGGGCCACGGAAACTACATCCGGCTTGATCCGCTGAAGCTGCTGGACAATCGGCATCACATCCCGCTTGCGGGTCGGTTGCGGCGTAAAAATATCCCCCGTATAGAAACCCAAACGCAAATGTGAAACATTGTCGCAGTTCCAGCCGTAATACCCCCACAGGCACTCGGCCTCCCACTCCCGGCACATGCCCTTCAGTTCCTGGATATTCCGTGGGTCGAGCTTTCCCGGATATTGAGTCCTGAAATAATCCAGCAACTCCGTCAGAACCTTATCAATACCATTGAATGATTTGGCCTGATAGACATCAAACAGATTTCTCAAAAACCGCCGCCCACAGCCTTCAATTTTCATGTCGGAATTGGAAGCAGCCACACCATCGAGGTACTGCCAAACATCGCGGTTGCGCGCCATCTGATCTTTTGGGTCAAAATACCCTTCCCGATACAAATAGTCGAATTCTCCAGAATTCAGAAATTGCTGAAGATTGACTACCTGCTCAGCCATAAAATGATTCGTCACCGACGTAAAGCCGCTGGTGAACGTCAGGAAATAATGACGGTTACTGGCCTTACGAAAATGGCGAGCAATGTGCGCAAAATAGCCCAGCATAATATCATCGTGGTGCGGTTCGGTATGCAGAAAACAGGTGTTTTCTAACGACTGCATGCCCTTAGTGATTTTACGTTCGATGTCCTCTGTCGCCTGGCGGTTGAGTCGAGAAGCTGCTTCGCTGCGTTTTTGCAAAAGCTGTTTGGCAAATCGATTCTTCTCGTAATCCGTTTTGGTGAGTTTGGAAATCGGTTTATGTTTTTGAATGGACAGATCCACCAGAATTTGCTCAGATTGGCTGTCGGTCAGGATTTTAGCGTTTTTGACATCCTGATATTGACGTTGCTGGAGTTGTTTGGCAGCCCCTTTGGTGAGGTAAAAGCGTGCGTTTGGCAGATTTTGAAGCGATGTCGCAGGATAATTCACATCCGGCACCGACTGGATGGCATTGGCCACAACCTGCGCTTTCGCCTCGCCGGCGGCCATGATGATTGCGGTGCATTCCCGATTATATGTGATGGTATTGAGACCAATCGTAATCACATGACATTTGCGGGCAATTTCAATTCCCCCCAAGTCCGTGGCAGCGGCCGCCTGTGTCTCATAATTGGTTGAACACAGTCGTGTCGTTGAAAAATGGTCCGAACCGCTGATATTAAACCCAATATGCCCGTCCGGCCCGATGCCCCCAAGGAAGAAACCAACCCCGCCCAATTGTCGAATCCGGGCCTCATAGTCCATACACCACTGATCGATCTGCTCCAGAAGGACTTTTTGTCTTTCCTCCAATTTACTTTTTGGATGTCGATAGCGAAGTGACAGATCCACATACTTATCCGGCCAAATATCGTCCAACTGGCTGTCATCGACAATACCAATCCTGCAGGGATCGATCAGCATCGCTTTTCGCCGGTCCATCCCGAACCCTTTAAGATAGTATTTTTTGACATAATAGGAAAAGCTGTTCGTCTGTGCTGAATGAATGGGATAAAATTCATCAATTTGAACAAAATACAGACTCTTCATCTGCGGTTTCACCGATGGATCCAGGCCGGCCTCTTTCAGTTCCGCTTGTATGGCCGGTTTCTCCCATCCTTTCAAAAAGCGATTGACCCACTTGATAAAATACTCCGGTGTCTTGCCGGTCGGCAGTGAAGCCACGCCGCCGGGATGGTCCTGAACCCACTCCAAAAAACGCAGGGCCGTCAGTTTCCCGAGCATCGGAAAATGCGGCACCACGACCGCCGGAATCTTCTCCGATGGAGGATACAGGCAATCATATTGAGACAGCGTAAGTGCCTGCTTTTCAACTTTGGATAACTTGACTTGGTTTTTCATTTTATTTCACGTTCAACTGTCTTGACGAATCTGCTTTCCGAATTTGGCATACTGTGAATCGACTTTTTATTGATATTAAGCATCGCAACATCACGGTCCTCTGGTTAGCAAACTTCCTCAAAAAACGCATTTCATAAAGAAAAGTAACACTTTTATGATACTATAATCAAATTTTGATTGATTAAAATAGAGCAATGTAATATATTGATGTATATAAGTAAGTTTTATAAACGAGTTTGTCTATATGCGTCGATTCACACAGGCCATCAAGAAAAAATTTACCTCCGGCAAGCCGGGCCGAGTCCTGGATGCTGAGTATTTTTATTATGATACCGCCCCCGATTATAACCACGACTTAGCCATCGTTTGCGGCGGTTATGAGAAATGCGCCCCTGATTTCGACATCAATCGGAACAATTACCCCTACTATTTCGTGAAATATACCATCCGAGGTAAAGGTACCCTCGATATCAACGCACAAATGCTGCCATTGAAACCGGGAGTATTGACGGGATTTGAACCCGGGACTGCCCACCATTATAAAGCCGACCCGGTCGATCCGATGGAACATATCTTTGTCACATTCGTGGGACGTCAGGCCGCTGAATTGTTCACAAAAAGTACACTACGACAAAAGCATTTTATTGAAACCGCGGATGCCAATTCTATGCAGAAACTGTGCCATAAGATTCTGGATATAGGTCTACAAAAACCCCCTTTTTCACAGGAGATATGCTGTCACTACTTATGTATCCTGCTTATAGAAATGGCCGTATCCTGTGCCAATTCGACGACACAATTGTCTCTGTCCATGCGTACCTACCAAAAATGCAAAACCTATATCGATGCGCACTTCTCGTGGATTCAGACTCCCGGTGAAGTTGCTGAACAATGCGATATAGATGTCCGTTACATGGCAAGTTTATTCAAGAGGTATTGTCATATTCCACCCAGCCAATACATCATGGGACTCAAGCTCAACAAAGCTGCCAACCTATTGTTGACCACCGATGACAAAATCAAGGAGATCGCCGAACAAATCGGATTTGCAGATCCCTATCATTTCTCAAAGAACTTCAAGCAATTCCATGGGCGGTCACCCAATCACTACCGCTACGAACACATGAGAGACACAAAAGCAACAGGAACGCCTTGATCCAAACGCAATTAGCTCAAGGAAATTCGTTGTGAAATTATTTCTTATTGACGGCAAATCCTTACGCAGACTATCGTGAATAACGTGCTCAAACCTTGTCCAGACTGTCGAGTTATAGCAAGCCCAGACGCAGCACCGCCTGACCTACGGACAGTGGTTTTGGTGGTAATTTCCTTGGAATTTTCGAGTTAGCTCACGGAAACGCTTTTAGACCTATCTGGAGCGTTATCTTTAAGGCAAGTGAAACAAACAAAACCTAAAATGAGGAATTTGCGTTTGTCTATTCGGCTAAAACCAAGAGATTGAGTTAGAAATGGGTATTTTGACATTGAGTGCGTTGCTCAATACCCTCAAAATACCCGTGAAAGGTTACTAATTTTGTTTTAAGAAAGGCAAAAGTCTTATGAAATTATTTCTTATGTTCAGCGTAAATTCCGTCCATGGCTTGTAACGCCTTGAAATAAAATGACATACGGTGAAATACAAGATAACGTCAAAATAAAAAATGTCATAATCACAAATGTATTTGATAGTTTCGACTATTTTTTTTGATTTCTTTTTATGGTATATTATGAACTATAGGGTTTGTGTAAAGACTAAAAGAGGTGATCGAAAGAATGCTTTTACGCCAATTGAGTTCTTGGTTGCGATTGCGATGATCGCGCTCCTGTTGTCAATTATTTTTTTCTGCATTGCGACCAGCAAAAGTCAAGACTTTCCGATCCGGTATCTCTTTCTGCCGGGTTGGAAATAATATGGAGAAGATGTGATGAGAAATGGAAAAAATCTTTATTCGGAGAGTGATGCCTATGAACGAAATGGTTTTTGTCATTGTGAAGTGTATGTGATTTTATTGTAACGAGATGGTTTTTGTCGTTGTGAAGTGTGTGTGATTTTATTGTAAAATGTTAATTACCAGTTTGTTTATTGATCTTAAATTTTGTGGAGGTGAATTATGAGTAAGAAATTAATGTGTTTTGTAGTGGTGTTGTGTTTAGCAGGTGCTGTGTTTGCAGCTCCGATGCGTTACACTGATGGCGGTCCGGACCATAACTGGAATACGTCTACCAACTGGAACCAGTGGCCCAATATAACAACTGAAACGACGGACCACAATTCAAACGGGACCCTTTGCCAGATCGTCGATCCTTCCCTTGATTGGCTAACCAAAGCGGTTATGACCGGTATGTACGGCGCACAAAACAGCGTGATTCAGTACACCGGTTCAATAAACACCAACAACGGTTGGTTCAATATCGGCCGCGGTAACAACAACGGCGGTGACGGTTTATGGCAAATCTATGACGGTCAGATTGTCACCGGTTCAATGCAGGTCCCGAACCAGTTTAACGACGCCGCATTATTGTGTAAAAGCCGATTGCTGGTTGCCGGCGGTCTTGTCGATATTAATAGTAATCTTACTATCGGCAACGGCACCTTTGGAGCCGGATCCAGCGGTGGCGGTGACGGACAGGTTGATGTCCGTAGCGGTAAAATTATCTCAGGCGGCGATGACACGGTCCTGTATCAGGGCTATATCGACAACGGCTGGCTCATTGCTTACGGCGGGGCGCCCGGCGCAGCGATCGTTATGGACTATGATGTTACGACTCCCGGACACACCACCATCGTGGCATCCAGCGGATTGAGTGAATCTCCGGCAAACGGAGCCGATGGTCTCGATACGAGCACGAGTGCGTTGACATGGACCACGCCTGCTGATCCTAATTTTGTGGGTCTGAAAAAGTATGTTTATTTTGGCGAAGTAGATGACCTGAACTGGTCCGACCTGAACGATCCTAATGTAGAAGCAGGCTTTTTGGCTGATCGTGATAACTGGATTGCGGATGCAGGTCTTCCATTGGTTGAATCAGACGATGCGGATAACTCAACAACTGTTACACTTGAAGCGGATAAAGATTACTATTGGCAGATTGATTATGGCTATAGCGTGGATGATGCCAATGTTGTTTACTCGTATCTGTTCACCTTTGACACCCAGAACACCGCTCCGGAAGTTGATGCTGGTAATAATCTGTACAGCTTCCTGGTCAGCGGTTCGAGGACGATCACTCTGGACGGTTCGTTTATCAGAGACGACAACAATCCAGCTCCCGCGACACCGATATGGACCGTTATTTCTGCCTTGGAACCATACGAAGATGTAGCTCCTGGTGATCCTTTGGCTGCGATTGATCCCAATGATTATGGGTTTGTCGGCGACGATAACAATCAGTTGGATTCCCAGTTTGAAGTGTTGACAGCCGGCACCTATATCCTTGAACTGGATGCTGATGACGGTGAGTTCACGGCTCAGTTCCCGCAACAGGTGACACTGTTTATTCGCGATACGGCTTGTAAAGCGACTCAGATCTATCCGGGTTATGGCAACGAGTGGGAACCTGGTATTTACAACCCCATGCCCGGTGATGCCAATGAAGACTGTGTTGTGGATTTGAGCGATGTGGCTGAGCTTTCCAGCGACTGGTTGGATGAAGAACTCATTAGTGACACCACGGAGTACATTCCTGAAGAGTAAGGAATGGATGCTATTTAGTTCATGGACGGCTTTTCAGCCGTCTATGGCTATGGATTTTTCAAAAGTAAAGGAAATACCAGAAGTGGAAAGTATTTTAATTGCAAATATATTTATCTTTTTTGTGGAGGTGAATTATGAGTAAGAAATTAATGTGTTTTGTTTTAGTAATGGTTGTGGTGGGTTCGGCCAGTGCTGACAGGTGGTACCAGGAAATCACCGATACGCTGTATCAGACGCCCGGAAACTGGCAAAACTCGGAGCCGGTAAGCCGCTCCGGTCAATTTGGCTTTACATTGAATGAGAAAGTGAACTTCCAGAGCGATGAGGGCATGATGGTCGTCCGGGGCGGGATTTTTGCGGATCCCCGGAATGTCTACCAAACCGCGTCAAACACGCTCATTCTGCTTGACGCCACCTTGGATTTCTCCGAAGGATGGGCAAATATTGGCCGCGGTCGAACAACCGATCCGGATCATTTCGCCATGTGGCTTATTGCTGATGGTGTCTTCAACGGACCAACCTGTACCATCGAATGCCCCTTGGCCTGGGAACCTCGAGATGGAACAGGTGAAATTGATGCGATGTTTGGACGCCTGAATCTCTATGGCGGTGTGCTAACCGCCCAAAATGTCGATGTTGCTGGGGATGCTTGGGGCGATGGAGTCATGGATATTCGCGGCGGTGTACTCAGACAAACCAATGATGATACTGACCAGGTGCAACAGGATATCGATGACGGCAAGATAATTGCTTACAGCGGGTATCCCGGTGCGTCGCTTACTGTCTCCTATGATGCACTGGCAAACCAGACTGTTGTCAAGGCGTTGAGCGGATTGAATCCTTCTCCGGCAAACCAAGCCGATGGCGTCGATTCGGCCACGAGTGCGTTGACATGGACCACGCCTGCTGATCCCAACTTTGTGGGTCTGAAGAAGTATGTTTATTTTGGCGAAAATGCCGGCTGGCCGGATTATGATGATCCTAATGAACACTTGGCGATGCAAGACCGTGATTATCGCGCAACCTATATTCCCAGGCCGAATATTCCGCTGGTTGAATCGGACGATACGGATAATTCAACGCCTATTTCAATTGTCCTGGATAAAGATTACTGGTGGATCGTAGATTACGGCGTCGATGATGTCAATGTTGTCTTCACGTACATATTCAAGTTTGACACCCAGAACACCGCTCCGGTAGTTGATGCTGGTAATAATCTGTACAGCTTCCTGGACGGCGGTTCGAGGACGATCACTCTGGACGGTTCGTTTATCAGAGACGACAACAATCCTGTTGCCGCGACACCGATATGGACCGTTATTTCTGCCTTGGAACCATACGAAGATGTAGCTCCTGGTGATCCTTTGGCTGCGATTGATCCCAATGATTATGGGTTTGTCGGCGACGATAACAATCAGTTGAATTCCCAGTTTGAGGTGTTGACAGCCGGTACCTATATCTTGGAACTGGATGCTGATGACGGTGAGTTCACAGCTGAATTCCCGCAAGAAGTGACCCTGTTTATTCGTGATACGGCTTGTAAAGCGACTCAGATCTATCCGGGTTATGGCAATGAGTGGGAACCTGGTACTTACAACCCCATGCCCGGTGATGTCAATGAAGACTGTGTTGTGGACTTGAGCGATGTGGCTGATGTTAGCAGCACTTGGTTAGATGATGAACTCATTAGTGACACCACAGAGTACATTCCGGAATAGATGCTATATAGATGCTATTTAGTTCCGGGTTCCGGGACGGCTTTTGGGCCGTCCCGGAATTTCTTCAAACACAAAAGGGATATACGATGGTTAAAAAAGGATTTACCTTAATTGAGTTGCTGGTTGTCATTGCGATTATCGCGTTGCTGCTGTCGATCGCTCTGCCGGCTTTAAGGAAAGCCAAAGAATTGGCGGCCGCAATTCCCTGTCTGGCCAATCAACGCGCGATTGCGCAGGCGTTCTATATGTATTCGGAAGATAACAGCGGATGGCTGGTGACGGGCCATGCGTGGTTCACACCTGATGATTTTAAAAATAATCAAAACTGGGCGAGGAGCTGGGTTTGTTGCCCGATCGACGATAATGGAGTCCCATACAGAGGCTGGGGTGATCCTGTGACCGCCGAATTTGAAAAAAACGGTATTAAAGCCGGGAAATTATGGCCGTATATTGAAGCTCTCGACAGTTACCATTGCCCGGCCGATAAACGCGCGGTTAAGGATGGTGTCGGCTGGCGGAGTTATTCGATGGTTGCCAGTATGGGAGCGTCGTACGGGTCATGGGTGCAAGACGGACATGAAGTCGAGAAAATGCAGGAAATAAGAAATCCCGGCAGCAAGTATATCACTGTGGAGGAAATTGAAAAAAAGCCGGATGGGAGCTATTGGTGGAATATGGGGTCCTGGGTCATTGATTTGTCGGGGAACAATTGGTTTGACCCGTTGGCTTCCTGGCATGTGTGGGGTTGTAACCTTGCGTTTGCCGACGGTCATGCGGAAAAGAAAAAATGGGAAGATCAACGAACCCGGGATTGGCTTCAGGGTACTGCACAGAAGGGCTCTCCGGGCATTAATCATAAAACCCCCATGAGTCCGGATTTAGAGTATATGCTTCTGCACTTTCCGCATAAAGATCTTCCATAGGAGTGAGTGACCAGAGCATTTAGTATAGAATTGTTCTGTTTGAGAGGTCACTTAGAGAAGCTTTATATTGTGTGCAGTCAAAAACGAATCTTAAAGGTTTCGGGTTTTACCCTGATTGAGCTATTGGTTGTAATTGCCATTATCCGCTGGCCCGATACGGCGACCAACTGCCCTCCAGGGTACACTCCGCCGCCCGGGCCATTCAATTCCTGCGCTACAAAGCAGAGGAGTGGAACATCGATCCAGACCGAATTCTTCTTACGGGGTCCTCGGCCGGTGCTGCGTCAAGCATGTGGCTGGCAACGCATGACGACATGGCAGACCCGAACAGTGATGATCCTATCGCGCGACAATCCACCCGCGTCGCAGGTGTGATTGCCGTCGCTGGTCAATCCACGCTCGACCCGTTTTTGATTGAAGAACGCATCGGGCCGAAGACGCTCGAAAGCCAAATGCTTTTTAAGCCGGTTGGGGCTGAAAACCTCGCCGATCTAAAGGAGAATTGGGAAAGTACCTACAAAGAATTGTCAAACGAGTGCACCGCGTTAAAACATATCAGTGCGGATGATCCGCCGCTGTTTCTCAAGTATACCGACGCAAACGTGCCCGCGGAAAGTTCCGGGCATGGCATTCACAACGGCATGTTCGGGATCATCTTAAAAGAGAAGGCAGATCAGGTGGGCGCTATGCTCAGCCGTATGACCCGGTGTTTCCGGTCGTTTGTATGGATGAACAACCGGTCCAGTTGACCAGGGAAACACGGGAACCGATGGCCGCAACGACATCATGATGTGTCAGGTTATGCTTTGCCAATATTGTTTCCACCGGTTGCGAACCTAAGTCGTGCTCTGTATTTTTGCTCATTATTTCCCTTTTGCACAAACTGTCATTCCTCCACTTCGGGATGTAAACGGAGTTTACGTCCCGAAGTGGAGGAATCTATTTCTTAGCCGCTGCAGGCGACTCCTTTATTTTTTTCTAAACGGGTTTTTTATTCGATAAGTTTTTTGGAACGTTTTTGTGATAAAGCTAAAGCCTTGTGTGGTGGTATCGACGATGGCTTGTCCGGCGGTTTCGACAACCTTGACAGGCACTTTGACGAAGTTGTCGAGCAATGAGCCGGTTGCGTCGATGGCGTCGGCGACTTTTTCGCCTGCGTCAGGGGCTGCGGCTGTCGCCCTGCCGCGGATGCCGCCCCAGACATCCTTAAAGAAGATATCCTTGACATCGTTATAGAAGTCGCCGACGTGGCTGAGCAGATGCCGCTTGGCGTCGGTTTCGTTCCAGCCGCGAAAACTGCGGCAACGGTCCATTGCCGCATGGCCGGTAATCGTCGTCATAAAACCCGCCCCGATGCCCTGTGCGATATCATCGACAAACCGCCCGATGCCGGGCACGCGCGAGGCCAGGCCCTCGATGAGATTTTTGCCCATGTTGATATAGTTGACGGTGGCGATGACATTGATGATGTCGGAAAAGATGCGAAGCTGTTCGCTCAGTGCCGGACGAACACGATAGACCCTGACAATCCGCACGACCATCACGAGATTGCGATACAGCACAATCAACAAATCCGCCGATTTATACGGGCTCAGCGTCACGCCGACCATGATATCCCGCATGGAGTCCCGCACCTGCTTTGACGCCTGCAGGTCCAGCTTTTTTAAGGCGGGCTTGATGTGGTTGGTCTCGATAGACTCGATCAGGGTCAGGCAGGCGGCCCGGTCAAACATCGTCTGGTTTTGCAGTTGGGACAAAGCCCCAGTGATTTGCATGTGGTCGTCATCGGACAGGTTCGGATTGGTAATCAGCCGGAGCAGAAAACGTTTGAGGTATTGAAGGTATTTTTTGAGCCGGCGGTCGGACGCCGCAGCGCAGTCAGCAATCTTCGGCGGATTCAGGGGCTTCGGGAATACCGCTAAATTGCCCCAGACATACACTACCAACCATACCAACAGGCCAATGACAACCGCCGCAAAGACATATCCCGCAACCGGGTGAAAATTATACAGTGTCTGGTAGGCCCGAAGCATTTCCAGTACCGCAAAAAACGACAACAACACGCCGAACACAATCACGGCGGTACGAATCAGTCTCCAAATCGTCTTCAACATCATAATGCTCCTAAGTCAAAAGCCGCTGGATTCCCGCCTTCGCGGGAATGACACACCTTAACAGGAATGACCAAATGGCATTGTACCCAAAAGAGAGGCGAACTGTCAATTTTTGATTTGACGGCGTTTTTACCGTGCGGCTTGCTTTTTAAGTTCAATTGCAGTATCTTTGGCTTATGGAACCGATGATAAAGCCCATTCCACTGGAGATTCGTGACTGCGGCCTGTTCGGCTATGAGCAGGCCTTGCAGTTGCAGATGGAGCTGTGCGCCAAGCGGCAGAATGACGAAATCGAGAATACCGTATTGCTTGTCGAACATCCGGCGGTGATTACGCTGGGGGCACGAAAAACCGAAAACAAATTGCGGATTCCTGAAGAGGATATCCATCATCGAGGCATCGAACTGGTTCGCGTTGGTCGCGGCGGCGGAACGACAGCCCATAATCCCGGTCAGTTGGTCTTTTACCCGATTATCAAACTCAAAAGCCTGCGGCTGGATGTGAATGCGTTCGTACGGTCGCTGGAACAAATCGGGATTGAGCTTTTGCAATCACTGGGCGTCAAAAGTGACCGGCGAAAAGGGACTCCGGGTCTGTGGACCGGCGAGAAAAAGATCGCCTCGATTGGCGTGCAGCTTAAAAAATGGGTCAGCTTTCACGGCATGGCCATTAACATCAATAATGACCTGAGTATTTTTGACTGTATTGTGCCCTGCGGACTGGAACAGGTGGAGATGACGTCGGTTTTGAAAGAAACGGGGCAAAAGGCCGATATGGACGCGGTCAAAACAAAACTAAGCGAACTGTGTTTGGAATACTGGACGAAAAAACGTGAGTGAACGCAAAAAACGATTGCCGGACTGGCTGAAGCGCCGATTAGGGGCCGGACAAACATTTAACCATACGCATCACACGCTGGACACGCTGGGACTGGAGACCATCTGCACGAATGCCAACTGCCCCAATCGGGGTGAATGCTGGAGCCGGGGTACGGCAACGGTTTTGATTCTCGGCAATATCTGCACGCGCAACTGCAAATTCTGCTCGGTCGGGCATGGCAAACCCCTGCCGCCGGATCCAACCGAACCGAAGCGGGTTGCACAAATGGCGAAAGAAATGGAGCTGAAATATTTAGTGATAACCAGTGTGGATCGCGACGATTTAGTGGACGGTGGTGCGGGGCATTTTCGCACATGCATTCAACAGTGCCGCCAGGTTGTTCCGGAATTGGCGTTTGAGTTGCTGGTGCCGGACTTTCGAGACTGTCAGGGTAAAGCGATTGAAATTTTGACCGATGTGCGACCGTTCGTATTCGGACACAATGTGGAAACCGTGTCCTCGCTGTATTCCAAGGCCCGGCCCGGGGGTGTTTATGAGCGGTCGCTGGAACTGTTGAAAAAGGCCAAAGATGCCTGGCCCGATACCCAGACAAAATCCTCCGTCATGCTCGGATTAGGCGAAACAGAGGGTGAGGTTATGCAGGTTATGCAGGATTTGCGGGCTGTCGGGTGTGACCGCATTGCACTGGGCCAGTATTTAAAGCCGAGTAAAGAGTCGTTGGACGTAACAGAGTACATCACGCCGGAAAAATTCGACTGGTGGGCCGACCAGGCCCGGCAGATGGGATTTTCCTGGGTGCAAAGCTCGCCGTTTACCCGAAGTTCTTACCATGCTGAAGAAAAAGTAAATATAAAAAGTGCGGTAAGCCTTCACAGAAATTTTAAAAAAGTTCAAAAAATGCAAAGAAAAAAGTAGCACGCCGATTCAGGACTTGTTATATCATGAGTTAAGTTCATCGTTCAGCTTGGGGTGAAAAATAGTCAACAATGGACTGATCGATTGCCGGGGATTATCAAGAAAATGCTCAAACCCTGGCGAAAAGGCAAGCATAAAAGGACCGCTTACTTTCGAAAAAAAGCTCGACGCCTTCAAACAGATGTTTCTGGCCGGCGTTCTGCGGCCTCCCGAGCCTCCGGAATGCCGGAAGATCAAAAAACGGTTTGCCGGCAAGGATCGCGAAGGCTCTTTTCTGTTTTTGGAAGTCGAGGGCGTTGAGCCAACAAATAATTCGACTGAGCAAAAGATTCGATTTGTAGTTCTGGACAGACGTGTCACACAGGGAACCAATCGCGATGCCGGCAGGCGCTTTTACGAACGTATCCGGACAGTCGTCGCCCGTTGCATCTGTCAAGGCAAAAACATCTTCAAATTCCTCACCCAATCACTCAAAGCACACGACGCAAACACTTCGCCGTCTTCGATTCTACCCTGAAAACTGTGAAGGTTTACACCAGCAATGGCTCCATCAAATGCGAAGACATCTCCGGCCAATTAACCGCCGTCACTTCCAACGGCAAAATCCACGCCGGAATTCCCTTCACCGTACAGGGAGAAATTGCGAAAATATTAAAAGGGGCCATTAACGAAAGCGAAGCTCAATTGTATCTGCGAATCTCAAACAGCTCCATTCATATCAATTAGCTCAAACAGTGCAAAACTTATAGGTGAGAACTTTATAAAGCAGTTTGGCCGCCAGAAAATCGCTGCCCCACAGGTTTTCGCGCGGGCACAATTCCACAATATCAAAACCGACCAGATTTCTGTTTTGACACACTGCTTTAATCAGGGCGATAACATCGTACCAGCCCATG
>JADHXS010000054.1 GCA_016782835.1 Phycisphaerae bacterium
TTGTCATGTAAACGGCGATGCGTTTTTTCCAGTTCGGCCATTTTCTCACTTGATAACGAATAATCGTTCATGTAGTATTTATCGGACACAAGACAGTACGAATTGAAAAAACAGGATTTTTCAATCGGGAGCAGTATAATTGCAGACAAATCCTCCCGAAGAATTGACTTTGTGATCAATAAAAATGGACATCTAATACTTATCGAAACAAATTTTTACAGCGGCGGTGGTTCGAAATTAAAGTCAACTGCCGGCGAATACAGAAGCATGTATAATTTCTGGAAAGGCGCAGGTTACGATTTTATTTGGATAACAGACGGCTTTGGATGGAAATTAACACACCGACCTTTAGAAGAAACCTTTGAATATACGGATTATTTGCTTAATCTTGAAATGCTCTCTAAGGGTCTTTTATCTGATATTCTTGAAAATCTTTGATATGAAAAATACTTCTGAATTAACAGGCATAAAGTTTCAATCCGAATTCACAACCTTATGGTCGTTTGCCGAGCGGGGCAGTTGGGCGACGCATAATCCGAATTACCGGGGCAATTTCGCCCCGCAGGTGGCGCGGAATATCATCGAGATGTATTCGGACGCCGGGCAAATAGTCCTTGACCCGATGTGCGGGGGCGGGACGACACTGATCGAGTGCAAACTCCTCGGCCGGGCCGGTGTCGGAATGGATATTAATCCCGAGGCGGTGAAGCTGACGAGAAAGGCGCTGAATTTTCGGCACACGCCGATTAAGAATACAGGAACTCAAGAACACACGGACTCAGGAATAAAAAAAACAGAGGGCGGAGGGGAGAAGGGAAAAACAGGAAGCATTTTATCGGAGGACTTACGTCCTCGCGCTTTTACCGTCAAACAAGGCGATACACGAAACCTGTCGTTTTTGCCCGATGCGTCCATCGATTTAATACTCACCCATCCGCCGTATCTGAATATCATCCGCTACTCGGATGGTATCGAAGGGGATTTGTCGGCGATTTCGTCGGTCAGTAAGTTTTGCGGCGAAATGGAAATCGTCGCCAACGAACTGCATCGGGTGTTGAAGCCGGACCGTTACTGCGCGATTCTCATGGGCGATACGCGGCGGGGCCGCCATTTCGTCCCGCTGGCCTACCGTGTCATGCAGCGATTCTTAAACACAGGCTTTGTGCTCAAAGAAGACATCATCAAGGCCCAGCACAACTGCAGCGCGACGGGACGATGGAAATGGAAGGCTTTGAAGGATAAATTTTACCTGATTATGCACGAACACCTGTTCGTCTTCCGCAAGCCGGCGGCGGGCGAAAACCTGACCCGCGTCAAAGACTCTGTAACAGTGAGCAGTCAGCAGTAAACAGTAATAAGGTGGAATTTTCTGTTTAAATAGATGCTTCGCCTTCGGCTCAGCATGACACTCTGTGCTCTCTGCGGCAAAAACCCTCCTGCCTTCCGGCCTTCGCGGTAAATATATATCTCGTAAATCCTGTTAATCCTGTCAAAAAAATTCGCGTCAATTCGCGGTTAACGATTATTCGTCCTGTACAGAATCTGCTGTATCGCATCCACGGTTTTTCGCGTAGCGCCCTGATTTTGGCGGATGACGTTTTGACCGTTAGCGGCGATTTGTTCGGCAAAGTCATCGTCTTTGAGGCAGCGAAGCGTTTGTTCATACAGTGCGTTTTCGTCAGCGACCTCAATCGCGCCTTCCTGAGCCAGCAGCACCTGGACCGTTTGTTTGAAGTTAAACGTATGCGGGCCGAACAGCGTGCATTTGCCTAACCCGGCCGGTTCCATCATATCCGAGCCGCCCATCGGCACCAGACTGCGTCCGACAAACACCACCGTCGCCAGCGAATAGAATTTTTTCAAATCGCCCATCGTATCGCCCAGTATGACCGTCGGCTTGCCTTTGGTGTCGCTGTTATTTTCCTTCAGCGCGCTGTAGCGAACGTATCCGAACCCGGCCGCATCGATGGAAGCGGCAACCTCACCAAATCGTTCGGGCTTTCGCGGTACAATCGCCAGCCGCAGGTCGTCAAGGCCGTTTTGCTTTTTGAGTTTCGCGAACGCATCCAGCACCATCTTTTCCTCGCCCGGCCCGGTGCCCCCCGCCACCCACAGCTTTTCGGCGCCAAGACGGATTTGCTCGGCCAACCGCGGCGCCCCGTTAACTGCCCCGTCCGTCTGGGCGGTATCATACTTGAGCGAACCGGAGACGATGACTTTCTCTTTATCGCAGCCCAGCGCGATAAACCGCTGAGCGTATTCTTCCGTCTGGGCCAGCACCAGGCTGACCTTGCGGAACATCCGGCTGATAAAAAACTTCACCATCCGGTATTTCGGAAAACTTTTATCGCTGAGCCGCCCGTTGACCACTACCACCGGCACGTCCCGCTCTTCGGCAATCGCCGCCAGATTGGGCCAGACCTCCAGTTCCATCAATAGAACAATCGCCGGACGAATCTGCCGAAACGCCCGCGCCATCACGGGCGACAGGTCAAACGGAAAATAAAACACGGCATAGTCGGCTCCGTACAACACTTTCGCGCGGGCCAACCCAGTGTCGGTCGTGGACGAGATAACGATTTCATAGTCGCTCAACTGTGCCCCAAGCCGGTCCACCAGCGTGCGGGTGGCGTTGACCTCGCCGACGCTGACGGCATGAATCCAGATGCAGGGTTTTTCAGGCGTTCGCCGCTGTATCCGGCCCAGCCGCTGACCCCAGCCGGCCCGATAGCGGTCGTGCCGCAGCATCCGGTAGATGATTTTCGGGCTGTACAGCACAATCGCCACGCCGTATAACAAATTCAGTAAATATCGCATAAATCGCCTGTCTGTCTTGTATTAAGCGGCCTATCATAATCTGTAACCTGCGCGATGTCAAACAGTTAGCCGTGCCCCCGCCGGATTTTTGATTGACGAACGCCCCTTGACGCAGTATAAGAACAGATTGATAATTACAGAAGTCCCCGTAGCTCAATTGGATAGAGTGTTGGCCTCCGAAGCCAGAGGTTGCAGGTTCGAATCCCGCCGGGGACGATTGGTATAAATCGAACTGAACATCTCCATTATAGATGCGGGGCTGGGGGGCTTTGAACCGCTTCGATGCCGGCTAAAAGGGCGCGGGCCTTGGTCAGGGTTTCGGCCCATTCCTCGTCAGGGGCCGAATCGGCTACAATCCCGCCGCCGGTCTGGACATATGCCCTGCCGTCGTTGATGAGAATGGTACGAATCGCAATGCTGAAGCATAAATCAAAATTGATACCAATCCACCCGATACTGCCGGTATAGACACCGCGAGCGGTCGGTTCCAGTTCGTCAATGATTTCCATTGAGCGAATTTTCGGGGCACCGGTGATTGACCCGCCGGGAAAGGTTGCTTTGAGAATATCAATAATTCGCTGCGGCCCGGGGCGACTCTCTAACCGTCCCTCGATAATTCCGGCCGCGTGATAGACCGTCGGAAATACTTCAATCTGGCGGGCGCACGTGACATGCCGGGTTCCGGGCACACAAATCCGTGCCAAATCATTTCGCTCCAGGTCAACAATCATTGCCAATTCGGCCTGATCTTTTTCGCTTTTGATTAAATCATTAAAAGCCCTGTGATTTTCCGGGACGTCTTCGCCCAGTAACGGATTACGCGGGCGCGTGCCTTTGATGGGCTTTGTGACAATGCGATCACCTTGGACTTTTAAAAACAATTCCGGCGAGGCGCTGACAACGGCCTTGTCATCCCATGACAAAAACGCCGCATAGGGGCTTGGATTAAAACGGTTTTGCCAGTGAAACAAATCAATGGAACGGGCATTAAAATCCGCTTCAAATCGCTGTGAGAAATTTATCTGGTAGGTGTCGCCGTCAATGATATAGTGCTTGATTCGGTCAATTGCCTGCATATACTGCGCCTGTGTCATGTTGGGCGACAACCTCTCCATACAGACGCTTTCCATATCCGCTCCCGGCAGCTCAGCCATCGAATGGAAACCAGCCTCATCCAGCCAGCCGTTCAATGCCGCGAACTTTTCTTCAACACTGACAGCATCGCCCTGCATCTGGAGTGCGACAAGGGTAAACGTCTTTGCGGCGTGGTGATAAACGATGGCTTTATCATAAAACGCCAGTCGAATGACCGGCAGACCCATATCATCGACCGCCCGGCTTGGCAACTTTTCAATAAACCGCCCCAACTCATACCCGAAAAATCCTATCCAGCCCCCCGAAAAGGTGTCTGACCCCTTTATTTCTGATTTTCTTTCTTCCTTTTTTTCTTCCGATTGATATTTTGATAAAATTGCCGTCAGTTTTTCAAACGGCTTATCCTCATCGAGGCCAAATTCAAACACCTCCACCGGCTCGGCAGCGAAAATACTATAACCGCACACGGATTGGTTGCCGCCGAGAATGGCCGGATTATTTTTTTGAGATATGACATCCGCCAATGTTGGCAAAGAGACATGTTTGCCCATTGGCTGAAAATGCGGCTTGCATTGAATTGGTTTATTGGTTTCCATTGGCCGCAATAAATTCTTCCATGATTTGCACGGACGCCGAGGCTCCGATACGCACAGCGCCCGCTTCAATAAACGCCAGAGTTTGCTCTAATGTTTTAATCCCCCCCGCCGCTTTGATTTTGCAGCGCGGCGCAGACTCGGCCATCAACTTTACATCGTCAACGTGTGCCCCGCCGGTCTGGTGGTAGCCCGTGCTGGTCTTGAGGAAATCCACACCGGTCTGCTCGGCAACGCCGCACACAAAGCGAACCTGTTCATCATCCAATGCGGCCGATTCGATAATCACCTTCAACGCTACCGGCGGCTTCATCGCCCGGCACACACGCAGCACGGCGCCAAAATCTCGCCGGAGGGTGTCCGCATCGCCAGCCTGCACCGCCGTCGGATTGGCAACAATATCAACCTCGTCAGCACCGTTCATGATGACTGCTTGAGCTTGAGATGCTTTGACCTCGGGTGTTTCGGTCCCCAACGGAAACCCCGCCACCGAAACAACCTTGACGGTCGTACCGTGCAAAATGTCCGCACACAACGACACCCATCCCGGCTGCACACACACTGCATAAAAGCCGTACTTAACCGCCTCATCGCAATGCCGACGAATATCCGCCTCGCCCGCCGTCTCATCCAGCAGGGTATGGTCGAAATATTTCGCCAATGTTTCTTTCGTCAAAGAGTGCATCATCTCTCCGTAAAACAATTGTCGCTGTCATTAATTCTCTTTAGGCAGCAGACTTTGTGCCAGTTCATCCGAATCTTTATACTTGGCCTGAAGCTGTCGCAACCGCACCTTCAGGTCTTTCACAATGTCCGCATAAGCGGGATTATCATAGAGGTTCATCAATTCATGCGGGTCTTTCTGTAAATCATAGAGTTCCCAGCAATCAATATCATAATAAAAATGAATCAGCTTATACCGCTTCGTGCGAATACCGTAATGCCGCTTGACCTGATGCCAGCCGGGATACTCATAGTAGTGATAGTACATCGCCTGGCGCCAATCATCGGGTGTCTTGCCAAGCAGAATGGGCTTCATGCTTTCGCCCTGCATTTCGGCAGACACATCGACACCTGCGATATCGAGGAATGTTTCAGCAAAATCCAGATTCAGCACCATATCGTCATTAACCGAACCGGCCTTGACCACATTCGGCCAACGCACCAACAGCGGCATCCGCAACGATTCTTCGTACATAAACCGTTTATCAAACCAGCCGTGGTCGCCCAGATAGAAACCCTGGTCGGACGTATAAAAGACAACCGTATTGTCCGTCAGCCCTTCTGCGTCCAGAAAATCCAGAAACCGCCCAACATTATCATCCACCGATGCCACACAGGCCAGATAATCCTGCATATACCGTTGATACTTCCACTCTTTCAGCGCCTGACCTTCAAGACCTTTCGGCGTTTTCACCTTGATATCTCCGGGCGTTAAATGTTTTTCCACCGTCATTTCCTGCTGGCGGGCAGCATCGCAACGGGTACTGTAATCATCGTTAAACGTCTCAGGCAACGGAAATTGTTTATCTACAAACGCCTTTTTGTGTTTTTCGTCCGGCTGCCAATTTCGATGGGGTGCCTTATGATGCAGCATCAGGCAAAACGGTTTATCTTTGTCGCAGTTTTTGACCCAATCCATGGCAAAATCAGTGGTAAGGTCCGTGACATATCCTTCGTGTTGTTTCCTGCGGCCCATCTCAATAAAATCGGGATTGAAATAGTCCCCTTGTCCCGGCAAAATATTCCAGTAATCAAAGCCGGTTGGGTTGCTTTTTAGATGCCATTTTCCAATCATGGCTGTTTCGTACCCGGCTTGCCGGAGCAGTTTGGGATAAGTCTGCTGGGTTCCGTCAAAGGGCTGTCCACTGTTATCGATTTTGCCGTTAAGGTGACTGTATTTTCCCGTTAGTATCACCGCCCGGCTGGGGGCACAAATCGCATTGGTGCAAAAACAGTTATTAAACCGCATCCCCTCGACAGCCAGCCGGTCAAGATGGGGCGTCGTATTAATCTTGCTGCCGTAACAACTTATCGCATGCGATGCGTGGTCATCGGTCATAATGAAAACAATATTCGGACGGGATTTTCGCGCCGCTGTTTTAGAGGCCAAACACCCTGCATACGGCAGCATCGAAACAGCAACACCGGAAACTTTTAAAAATTCACGCCGATTCATCATAATTACTCCTAATGATTATTTCCAAAAAAATAGCTGTTTTGTTTATCGTCGTTTGGGAACGCTTCTGCCGGCATCTTTATATTTTTGCAGCAAAGCCTTGAGCCGGTTGACCACATCCGGATATTTATCCTGCAGATTGGTTGTTTCTCCGACATCCTTGCTGAGGTCATAAAGCTGGACCGGCGGCAGTTGTTTTGCTTCTTCGCTGTTTGGTTTGGGATTACTCCACCCGCCGGAGCCGGGGCACAGTTCCAGCTTCCACTTGCCCTGGCGGATCGAGAATGAGCCGTTAGCCGAATTGTGCACCGTCGCCTCCCGCAAGGGACCCGTCGCTGTCCCCAACAGATCCGGCAGAATACTGACGCTGTCTTCACCCGCGTCATCCGGCAGCGTATATCCCACGATATCCGCGGCAGTGGCTATCAAATCGGTCAGGCAAATCGTATCATCACACACGGTGCCGGCCTTGATGCGTGCCGGCCAGCGCGTGATATAGGGAATCCGGTGGCCGCCTTCGAAAATATCGGCTTTGTGCCCGCGGAAGACATAACTGGGATAATGACCAAACCGGGCCAGTTCTTCAAAATCTGCCTGCGGCGCACAGCCGTTATCGCTGGCAAAGATGACCAGCGTGTTTTTTTCAAATCCGTTTTGTTTCAGTGCCTTCAGCACCTGTCCAACCGTCCAGTCAACCTGCATGACAAAATCGCCATATTCGTTCGTCCCGCTTTTCCCCTGAAATTCTTTCGTCGGCAAAATCGGCGTATGCGGGGCCGACAGGGGCAAATACAGGAAAAACGGCGACCGTTCTTTTTGAGCCGCCCGCCGGTCAATATAAGACACGGCTTTTTCCGTGAACTTCGGTAATACTCCAATATGCTCAAAGTCCGCCCCCACCGGTCCTTTACGCCAAAACTTCTTGCCCTCTTGCCCATCGCCGATGCGGTCCGGAACAGCCGTGACCCGGTCATTTTCGACATACACATACGGCGACATATCCAATGATGCGGGAATACAAAAACTGTAATCAAATCCTTTCGTCGTGGGACCATCCTGAATCGGCTTCGAAAAATCGACATCTTCACGATTCTCCGATTTCAAATGCCAATTCCATCCAAGATGCCATTTTCCGATGCAGGCACTGTGATAGCCGTACTGTTTGAGCATCGATGCCACGGTCATCCGCCCCTCTTCAATCAAAGGCGGTGAATACCCCCACAGCACACCTTTCTTTAGGCGCGTTCTCCAGGCGTATCGGCCTGTTAAGATCCCGTACCGGGTAGGTGTGCAGACGGCTGATCCTGAATGCGCATCCGTAAACATCATTCCACCTCGGGCAAGTTGATCGATATGGGGGGTTTGAATTTTTGACTCTTTATTCAAACAGGAAACGTCACCATACCCTAAGTCATCTGCCAAAATGTAGATAATATTGGGCAGCTCGTTTGATTGGGATTTAGAAACAGATGAAGCTGTTGATAAAGTGCAGCCGCTTATACTTAAGCTGCCCATGAATAACATACTGTTTTTTAAGAAATGCCGTCGATTCATATTCGTCTCCTTGTTTGTCCTTACCCTCTTGGGCTCTCATCTTTGTTTCTATTTACTCAAACAGCTTGTTGGTTTTGTATTCGTACTGCGTTTCAAAATAGCTCAGCGCCTCTTGGGGCGAGCGGAAAATTTTGTTGGCCGTCTGCGTCACAAATACCGACGGCTCTTTCTTCGGCATCCAGATAACATACACCTGCTTGGCGGCCTCGTGGGCGTGCTGCAGTTCGCGTTCGACGCCGCTGGACAGCGCCGGCATGCCGTCGGCCAGTTCGGGAATGAAACTGATAATCATATCCGCCTGGTCAATCAGCGCAAAATCGCGTGCATAAATCTGGCTGTTAATATCCGGCTCAATCTGGCGGACTTCCGCCGCATCGAGTTGAATGGTTTGCCCGAGCACTTCGACCTTGATTGTTTTCCTGCCTGCTTTCTGCGCCTGCTCGGCATAATACGGCAGATAGGCTTCTTCCAGATCGGCGGGGTCAAAACAGGTCAGGATGGTTTTCATGCTCCGGCGAAACGTTGCGATCATCGCCAGCACTTCATCCATCCCGGCCACATGCGTCATCGGAAAGCTCAGGTAGGCTTTTTTGCGCTGCGGTTCAAACGCCAGCCGATAGAACATATCCGTCGTGTTTTCAGTCAGCCCGCGGGCGAGAATATAATACGGCGCGTTCTCATTGGTTCCCTGCTGCATCATCTGGGTGGCCAGCACCTCCTCCTCGCGCCAGACAATTAAATCCTTGAGCGTATGTCGAATGGGATGTTCCCGGCTGAGACGACAATGCAGCGGCTCGACGCCGTCAATCAGGCACACAAACAAATCCGGATTGAGCTGCCGCATCTGGTAAAAGTCAAAGGCCGGAAACAGCCCGTGCCGCCAGCGAAACGTCGCATGGGTATTGACGATGACATGCTCGTGCGTCTTCGTTTTGGCAATGATGTCTTTGATAATGCTGCGGCGGAGTGAATGCAGCCGCTTTAACGAAATATCCAGAATCCGCCCGGGTGTGATGTCCGGAGACTCGGCGTACATCAGATCGCCGACATTGCACAGCAAAATCTCGTGCCTGCGCTTTCGGGCAGATTCACAGACCTCGGCCAAATATTGCTTTTTATCAATGCCCACCATGCCGGTTACAACGATAATCATGCCCTTATCCTCGTTTACAGATTATTGAGTCGCTGCTGTTTGTCGTAGTCCTGCAATGCCGCAACCAACTCATCCATTTCGCCCATGATAATCCTGTCCAGGCTGTAAAGCGACACATTAATGCGGTGGTCGGTCAGGCGATTTTGCGGGAAGTTATACGTGCGAATGCGCTGCGACCGGTCGCCGGAGCCAATCATCGTTTTTCGCGCCGAAGACCGTTCGGCATCGGCCTTGCTCTGGTAATAGTCATACAGCCGACTACGCAAAATCCGGTATGCTTTGGCACGATTCTTATGCTGGCTGCGTTCGTCCCGCATACTGACGACAATACCCGTCGGAATATGTTCCAGCTTGATAGCACTGGCGACCTTGTTGACGTTTTGCCCGCCGGGACCGCCGGCACAACTGACATGCTCGATCATATCGTCGGGATTGATTTCGATGTCCACCTCCTCGGCTTCCGGCAGCACCGCCACCGTCGCCGCCGACGTATGCACGCGCCCCTGCGATTCGGTTTCCGGCACACGCTGGACGCGATGGCCGCCGCCTTCATAACCGAGCTTGGCCCACACGCCGGGGCCTTTGATATTCAAAATCGCCTCGCGGATGCCGCCCATCTCCGTCGCCGCAAAATCCATCACCTCAATCTTCCAGCCCTGCTTTTCCACATAGCGGTTATACATCTCGTACAAATCCCGTGCAAACAGCGACGCCTCATCGCCGCCGGTACCGGGCCGGATTTCCATAATCACCGAATCGATCGACGCATCGTCGGCCATCACCAGCGTTTCCTTGACCTCCTCCATCAGCGATTCCTGCTTTTCGGTCAATTCTTCGATTTCCTGCTGAGCCAGTTCGTGGTATTCGGCGTCCTGCTGATGGTCGGCGAGAACAGCCCTTGCCTCCTCGATCCGGCCGGCCAGTTTGACATAGTCCCGATAGCGGCTCACCAGCGGCATCAGTTTGCTCTGCTCTTTGCTCAACGGGATCAGTTTATTCGGGTCGCTGGCAATTTGGGGCGTGTTGATCTGCTGCTCGATTTCAAGACACCGGCCGTCCAGCTCTTTGAGCTTTTTCAAAACCGAGGTATTCGTGTCTGCCATGGGCTTGTCTCCGGTGTCTTAAAGGGCAAAAAAATTACGCTGCTAATTCGTAATCGGTAAAATCACGTTCAACAGCGCAATGGAGTAACAGGTTGAGTATCTACTTGTCGGTTTTTTTCTGGAAGGAATAGCCGGCCGAGAATTTCTTGTTAAAGCGGTCGATGCGCCCGGCCGCATCAACGAACTTCTGCTTGCCCGTGAAGAACGGGTGACACATCGAGCAGATTTCCGCATGGATTTCCTTGGCCGTGCTGCGGGTCTCAAATGTATTGCCGCAGCCGCAGCGAACCTTCACAGTATCATATTTCGGATGAATATCTTTTTTCATAATAAAACCTCATTTTTACACCAAAAAGGGCACTTCAAGCCCGCTACCAAAACCAAAGCTCAGCATTATACGCCCAAAATCAAAAAAAGCAACCCATTTCCAGCAAATTTCCCCCAAAACTCCAGCGGGATCGACATAAACAGTCAAATTTTCGGATCATTGCTTGATATTCTGTTGTCATACATTTTTAAACTATCTGTTATCATCCTTGATACCGGCCATGCGCATTTGAATACGAACCACACATTTAAAAATTTCGTGAACCAATTGGCGGAACGCACGGCCTACCTGCACTTGACGTAATAGGCTGGCCCAATCGCCCCGTTCCCCAGCCCGGCTACGACGAAATGTCTTATCGTCCGGTGTGAATACAACCCGCCGCTTAAGACAATTCAACAATCGGTATTCGGATGGTGAAGATCGACCCTTCGCCGGGCAGGCTCTGGACTTCGATCTCGCCGCGGTGCGCCTCGATAATCTTTTTCGCAATCGAAAGCCCCAGTCCCGTTCCAACATGGGGTTTTTCCGAATGAAACGGCTCGAAAATCGTCCGTACGTTCTCGATGCCCTTTCCGTTGTCGCTGACACGCAAGATAATTTCTTTGGCCAAATCATCCTTTTCGGTGTATACGATCACCTGCCCGGTTTGCTGCGGAACCGCCTCAATGGCATTGAGCAGCAGATTCATGACCACATCCTGCATCTGGTCCGGATCGATGGATACCAACCCCAGATGTTCATCGGCCTGCACGGTAATCCCGACCTGCCGCTCGTCGGCCTGCGGTCGAACCATTTGAACCACCGTTTCCACCAGCCGGTTAAACTGACAGGGCTGGCGGCGGGGCAGTTCCTCTTTGCTGAATTTGAGCATATCCAGCACGAGTTTCTGGATTTTGTCCAGATTGCGTTTGAGAATATTCCATGCTTTTTTCGCCTGGTCAATATCGCGATGTCCGAAGGCATCGTCCATGACATCCTGGCCGGACTGAACTGCCTGCAGAAGATTTTTTATACCGTGCGACAAATTCAGCGCGGCCTGTCCGGCCTGCATCATCCTTTGGCGCTGCCGAACGGTCTGCTTGGATTGAAGCGAATCAAATGCAATCGCCACCATCGTCTCGCCGGGGTCAAACTCTAACTCAATCGGCCCTGCATCCGCTTCCCCCGGCGGCATTTCAAGCAGGTCAACCGTTTGGTCGGTTTCAAACAATAACACCGTCGAGCCGCAGCGAATCTGGTCGCCGTGCTTGAGCAGCATGACATCGCTAACACGAAGTTCGTCAATAAAAGTGCCGTTTGAAGAGCCCAGATCACGCGCCGCCCACTGTCCGTCCCGAAACGAAAACTCGGCATGACGCCGTGAGATCGCTTTATCAGGAACACGAATATCCACCTTTTCGGTGCCGCGTCCAATGACCTTCGCCCAGCCTTTTTTGTCCAGCTCAAAGTTTTGGCTTCGCAACGGTCCGGTGAGTATTTTTAATCTGGCCATTAATATTATCCGGCGTTTATTTCCCAATACAAAATCGCGAGAAAATATGGTCCAAAATCGTTTCGCTGATATTTTCCCGCTCCAATCCGCCCAGCAATTCATACGCCTGCCGCAACAGCATCGCCGCGATCTCAACAGATTTCGACCTGATTTCATCGGCAGATTCAGCCAAAAGCTTAACTGCCTCTCGGAGTCTTTGTTCATGCCGCTGGTTGATTGTCAAACGGTCCTGGTGATCCCGGTCACCGGCGCGTAATGCAGTCAATACCGCTTCAATCCGGCTTTTTATCAGCTCTAAACCTTGGCCGGTTCGTACACTGGTAAGGATGAACGGCGTTTTGAACTGCTTCTCTAAATCCGCTAAGCGATTAGCCGTTTCTTTTTCAGAAAGCAGGTCCGCTTTGGTTGCAACATAAACAATCGTCTCGGCATCAATCTGATTTTGCATCTGAATATCCGCAGAGACATCGGCCCGTGTCAGGTCCACACAAAACAAGACCACCGCGACTTTGTTCAGGGCTGTCAGTGATGCCTGATGCGAGAGGCGGTCGATCAGGGTGGCCTGTTTTTCCGGACTCAGCAATCCGGCACAATCAAACAGGATACAATCCAGGCGCTGCAGTCGCAGCAGGCCGGTTAAGACATCGCGCGTCGTGGATTCAGTCTCGGAAACAATACTTCTGGAGTGTCCCAGCAGCGCATTGAGCAGACTGCTTTTGCCCGCATTGGGCAGACCGGCTAATCCCACCGCATCCAAATCAATCATCCGCTCGCACCGAATACTGTCTTCCAGCAGCCCGGTCAAGCTTTGTCGAATGTGTTCGATGGTTGCCAACGCTGCATCAGCAGTGACAAATTCAATGTTTTCTTCGGAAAAGTCCAGACCGGCTTCCAGATTACCGATTAACGCAATGAGCTGTTCTCGCAAATCTGCGATAACGTCTGAAAAGCGTCCGTGCAGCAGACGCTGGGCCGCGGCTAATTGAGCGCTGTTGGCCGAGGAAACAATTTCCGCCACCGCTTCGGCTTGTGTCAGATCCAGCTTGCCGTTCAGGAACGCCCGCTGGGTAAATTCGCCTGGCGCTGCCGGACGAGCATAACGATAGATTTTTTTCAGTACTGCCTCAACCACAGCACTGCACATATCCAGATGCAGTTCCACTAAATCCTGTCCCGTATAAGAAGCGGGGTGAAAAAACGCATACAGTAATCCTCTAACCGACAGTTCATCATCCACATGAACCTGACAGGGAATAATCGTGTGTGTTTTTATCGGCGATAAAACAGACACACATTGAGAAATGATATGATACGTATCGGGGCCGGAAAGTCGGACGATACTGCGTGCGGCGATCCCGTAAGGAACCGACGGACTGCTCACCGCCGCAATGGTATCATCCATATTCAGCATGTCTTAAATCCGATACAAACAAAGAAACCACAGATTTTGCGGATTTCACAGATAAAATTAAACCCGTACAATCTGTATAATCTGTGGTTTAACATTCATTCAAAATGATGAATTAAAAAATCCTTTATTAACCCTTGAACATCGGTTTGGGCTTTTTCTTTTTGACCTTACCGCCGGTTTTCGATGTGACGGGCACTTTACCGACGGCTTCGGCTTCTTCTTTTTCCTGGAGGTGTTTGCGAATGACCTTCTGTTCGATAACACCGGCACCGATACTGGTCATAATGTACAGATTCACGCCGGACGGGCCGCTGTACAGCATAATCGGGAACATCAGCGGCATCATAATCATCATCATTTTCTGCTGTTGGGCCATCTGTGAATCGGGTTGGGCGGCGGCCTGCGACGGCATCATCTTCTGCTGCAAATACATCACCACCCCCATCAAAATCGGCAGCAGGTTAAAATACGTCGGTATAAAATGACCGATGTATTTCAGTGCCTGGAGTTTGGCGACATACGGAATTGTGAACAGTTGATCCGGCATTGACAAGTCTGTAATCCAGAACGGCAAAAAGCTCGCCCCGCGCAAATCCACACTCGTATAGACCGCCGTCCACAAAGCGATCCAGATCGGCATCTGTAAAAACATCGGCAGCATTCCCGACACCGGCGAGACCCCCTGCTCCCGATACATGGCCATGACCTGTTTGTTCATTTCCTGCTTGTTATTGGCATACTTGGCCTGAATCTCCTTCATCTTCGGGCCCAGTTTCTGCATCTTCATCATCGAGATCTGGCTCTTTTTCGTAATGGGATGCATCGCCAGCCGGACAAAGAACACCAGAATAATAATCACCACACCATAATTGCCCAGCGGCCCCATCAGCGTGTACATCGTGTTCATCAGCCACATCACGCCAAATGCCAGCGGTGCGATAATGGATACCGGACAACAGCATGCGCGAAAATCAATCGTCTGGAAGTATTGCAACGATTTGTAAATATCATTCTTTTCAAATATCCGTTTATCCTTCGGCCCCAGATACATCGCCAGCGAATACGATTGCGTTGCGCCGTCGCTGCCGGCGGGATCCAGAGTGATCGCCTGGCTGGTCATCGTGTACGAACAATTCTGGTCATCCTTATCGTCCGTCGCCGAAGGATAATATTGCGCCTGGTTGAATTGCAGCCACGGCTGGGCCTGTCCTTCGATTGGAATGGGCCGCACAATCGCCGTAAAATACATATTCGTCAGCGCCGACCAAAGTTGTAAGTCATTTTTTTTAGATTTGAGTAAGAACGCTTCTGTATTGTTTTTCTCAATTTTTTTGGCCATTGAGGCCGCGTCCAATTGCACTGCTTCAACACCCGTTTCACCGCTCCGATATGCCAGCTTGATCCTGCGGGCATCCTGGCGAACGCCTTCCCGCGAAATCCCGCCGGGCCCCTGCATCTGCATTTGTACTTTAAAAGGCTTATCAGAAAGATTTTCCACCGCAATTTCACAATGCAAATCGTAACTGCCGGGCTGTACACGATAGGTCTTAATGACCTTTAACATTTTTGCACCCGTGTCGGCATCTTTGAGTACCGCTTCAAAACGAATTTCATCAGCGGATGGGGTTTTAACTAATTCCCAACTGAGCTTATCCAGCGGAAAAGACTTTTTACCAAACGATTCCGCCTGGGCAGGGGCAACCCGCAGGTTTGTATTGGCCAGGGAATAAATCTCCCTGCCGTTCGATAACGGCGACAGCAGCGTCAGCGGAAAAGCTGCCACGGTCTCCTTAGAGGCGCCTGCACTGAGCACTTCAACGTTATTTGTTTGGTCCCTGGCTTTGAACTCGTTCAGGATGACCTGTCTGACCGCCGCTCCCTTTGTGGTCAGTTCAATCAGGAATTTATACTTGTCCGGGTCATCGGTGCGTTTGATTTGGCCATAAACTTTGCCAAGCGCCACCGTTTGCAGTTTGGCGCTGGTTGCGCTAAGCTGCGGATAGGTGATTGTTTCAGCCGTTTTTTGGGTAACAGCAATCGCATCCGGCTCAGTCATTTCCGGAGGTGCGGCTTCAGTGCCGGTATCCGCCTCGCTGGCCAGCGGAACCACCCGCCGAAGCATATTTTTCGTCTGTTGCGGATGGTGAAACATCGCATCCGTAATCAGCACCGCACAAAAGATACAAAATACTGACAAGCCAACAATAACCGCTATTTTTGTCTTCATTCAATACAACCCTTTAATGATAAAAACAACATCCGCCGAAGAGCCTGCCCTGAGCGAAGTCGAACGGGCGGATTCCATTGTTTTGATATTTGCTTTTTGATATTTGCTATTTTTACCGTCCGTCCGCCAGCCGGTCGCCCTCGAAGTTATCCAGTTCGCCAATGGCATAGATTTTTTCCGCCGCGGTTTTGAAGTCATACTCCAGCCGGACAAAATGCACGTTATTGTCTTCGATATAAACATAACTAGCTCGATTGTCACGGTCGCGCGGCTGTCCCACCGAACCGACATTGATAATCGCCTTCTCACCGGGGATAATCGGGTAGGATCCGCCCAACTCATCCGGTGTATAGAAATCCGGGTCTTCGAGGAACACGCCGGGCAGATGCGTATGCCCGACAAAACAAACATGCTGGATCCGTTCAAACAGAGCGCTCATCTTTCCCACCGTCGTATAGACATCGTCCGGAAAGACATACTCATTGATCGGACGCCGGGGCGAGGCGTGCACAAAATCAAGCGTCGCATCCACATCGCCCATTTTCTGCTGCATGGACCAGCGCATTTTCTGGCTGCCCAGATAACTCCAGCGGCTGTTGCTCTTTTTGCGGTCAGGCTCATGCTCTATGAC
>JADHXS010000055.1 GCA_016782835.1 Phycisphaerae bacterium
GTTGTTTTTTATTGTTATCAGGAGCGGGCATATTCAAAGAATTTTTGGCGGAGCATTTTTGTTATGGCGCCAGGCGTTCCGGCACCGATTTTTCGTCCGTCCATCTCAACGGCCCCGATGACTTCTGCAGCCGTACCGGTCAGGAACAACTCATCTGCTGTGTAGAGATCGAAGCGGGTCAGGTTTCTCTCAACGACTTTTATATTTTGTTTCTCGGCCAATTTGATGACGACCTGTCGTGTTATGCCATCCAGAGAACCGGCCTGAACCGGCGGCGTGTAAATGACCCGCTTTTTAACAATAAACACATTGTCCCCGGTCGCCTCAGCCACAAAGCCAAGATGATTATACATGATCCCTTCACTGGCACCGGCCCGGATCGCCTCGATCTTAGCAAGAATATTATTGAGATAATTTAAACTCTTAACCTGCGGCGGACAGGACAACGGGTGGTTGCGAACGCTGGAAACGCTCACAATTTTCATGCCTTTTTCATATAACGCTTCGGGATAAAGCTGAATGTTATCGGCGATAATAATCACCTGTGGGCCTTTACACAAAAACGGGTCTAAGCCAAGATCACCAATCCCGCGCGTGGCAATGAGACGAATATACCCTTCATGGACATCATTGGCCCGGATGGTCTGTTCCATTGCATCGGTCATTGTCTCGATAGACATGGGAATCTCAAGACAAATAACTTTTGCCGACTCGTACAACCGGTCCAGATGGGCCTGACATTCAAATATTTTCCCCTGATAGATACGAATCCCCTCAAAAACACCGTCTCCATAAAGTAATCCGTGGTCAAATACCGATATTTTCGCATCATCCTGGTCCACCAGACCATTTTCTATCCAAATCTTTAGTCCCATAACTGTCTCCGATCTCTTAATGCCACATCCCTATTGATTCAACATCACCTCTTTTGCTTTGCCATCGGCCAACCGGATGATTCGAGTCACCTGAGCGGCAATCCGCTCATCATGGGTCACCATCACAATCGTCTGTCCTTCGGCATTCAGTTCTTTGAGAGCCTCCAAGATACCATTTCCCGTGCGAGAGTCAAGGTTTCCTGTCGGTTCATCGGCTAAAAGCAGCGGCGGCTCATTGATTAAAGCCCGGGCAATGGCGACCCGCTGGCGTTCTCCGCCGGACAGTTCATACGGTTTGTGTCGCAGCCGATCCTGTAAGCCAAACCGCTCTAAAAGCGACATCGCCTTCTTTTTTGCCCTCGGTTTCAGCCGGAACCAACCCGGCACTCCGACCGAAGCCATCGCAGGAACCATCACATTTTCCAGTACCGATAATTCGTCCAATAGATGGTAAAACTGAAACACAAAACCGACCGTTTTGTTCCGAAATCGGTCCAGTTTCGACCAGCGAAAAGAATTCAAGCGTTGATTTTCAAATTCGACATAGCCCCTGTCGGGCAAATCCAGCGCCCCGAAGATATGAAGCAGGGTACTTTTTCCGCACCCTGAAGCACCAACAATCGCAACAAACTCGCCCTTGTGAATCTGAAAATCCACGCCTTTCAGAACGTCGAGTTTGACCTTACCCATTTTATAGGATTTATGAATATCCGTCGCTTTCAATAGGGTGTTCATTTGACCTCTTTTTTATAACTGATTGACCTGTAAACTTTCGACCGGTTTTTTTCGTGCCGCCTGAAAACTGGGGACAGCGGCGCCAATGAGGCAGGCGACTAAGGCTGAGATGACAATAATTGTCACAACCTGAGGTTCTATTTTGTTCGGAATATCGCCAATCGCATAAATAGTTCGATCCCAAAGCTGCCATTGATAATGCTCATACAGCCAATCTTCAAGACCATTGATTTTCGCAAGAAAGAGGCAGCCGATAGCACCGCCAATGATCGATCCGGCCAGTCCAACGAAAACAGAAAACATTAAAAAGACCGCAAGAATTCCCTGCACCGAGACTCCCATGCTTTTTAAAATACCGATGTCCTTGCTTTTATGACTGATAATCATGTACAACACCACAAAAATAATAAAGACCGTAATGACGCCCAGCATCAGAAATGCCATCGTCATCATGACCTGCTCGGTTTCCATTGGAGCAATGATACTGCGACGGTTCACCTGCCAGCTTTGCACACGCACATGGCCAAACAACTCTGCTCCCGGCTTGTCGGCATATTCTGCGCAATATGCCGTCCAAAGAGCACGTATCGTCTCAACCCCTTTGCGAACGGAAATGCCCTGCTTGAATTTAATATGAATGGAGGTAATACGTTTAAAGGGTGTATCCATGCCGCACAGTATCTGCGCCTGCTGCAGAGGTAGATAAACGGCCGCCCCATCGACTTTCACCAGTCCGCTGTGGCTATCATCACTGTAATAAAAAGATTTCGTGTTGATCGGGTCCATACCGCCGCGGGCTAAAACACCTTTTGAATTCAGTGGAAACGCACTGATAATAAACTCCAGTACGATGGGGCTGTTCCAATGAAAATAGCCGCCTTCCGGCAGACGGCGACCTATTGGAATCACGTCAACGGCCGGAATGCAGCCGGGAAGACTCGTATTGTAAACCGGAATGAATGCCTTCGATATGTCTTCGGTATAATATAATGTTTCCGCAAAATTAGTCGCCCGGCTGTGCAGGTCAGGATCAATACCATAAATCTCGACGCCAATGTTATAATGGTCATTGACTCGCGGGATAACGGCGATCCCCATACCCCTGGCAACCGGTGAAGCAGCTTCAACAATCGGTTCATTACTCAGACGGGCCAAAAAATCCTCATAGTAGCCGAACCCGACAAGAGAATCTGATTCAATGACACAATCGCCGGTAAACGTGTGATTTTTTTCTCTGAAATCCTCCACCAAACCGCTCATCACCGTCATAACAACAATGACGATGAATACACACAACGCCACCGCTGCGACCGCCAAAATCGAAATGGGTCGCTTGAAAAAGTATCGCCATGCAAGAATCCATTGAACCATTTTTTACTCGTATTGCAAAATTTCTACGGGTCGAATGCGGGCGGCAGCGACGGCAGGAATCAATGAGCCGACCGCCGCGGCAATCACCCCCCCAGCCGTCACCCACAGCACTGAATCCCAGTTCATCGTGTTGGGAATTTGTGTAAACATATACGTACTGGCCTTCCAGAGATTGATTCCTAAAGCCACACTCATCAACCGTTCAATCGGGTTGATGTTAACAATCATCACATAGCCGAGTCCAATCCCCAGCACCGCCCCGATGAATCCCACAACCGTCCCGAATAAAACAAAAATTGCCGCCGTGGAGGAACTGGACAAACCGCAGCTTTTCAGGATACCGATATCCTTACGCCGCGTCATAACGATCAAATAGAAGATACAGAAAACCAGGATAATAATCCCCATGCTGATTAATCCGAAAATAAACAGCAGAACGTCCATTTGTTTCCGATATTCAACAACCTGCATTTTCTGCATTTCCTTGGCGGACTCTATCGAAACGAACGGATACCAGTCAAAACGTTCCTGTGCAAAGTTTTGCCAGATGCCGCGAATAATGGCAATGGCTCTTTTATCATCGGTGCCGGGTTTCAAGCGAATGTGGATGGTACTTGCAACAGCCCCTTTATCCGGATACAGGATTTGAGACAACGATTCAATCGGCAGCAGAACAAAAGATTCGTCAAACTGGTAAACACCGGTCACAGCAACATCAACCAGTTTAAATTTGATGACTTTTCGGGAAAACTGCCGCTGAGTAGCTGCGTTTACATCCGTAGAATTTTCTTGAGAACCGGATGAAGAAACGGTGCCGGTGGTCAACGCCATTGAACGGCCAAGCATCTCTTTGATCATCTCAATATTATAGAGGTCGGTCTTTTCGTCGGGAGCCGCCAACACACCAATCCCGACGATACCTCCCACGGCATCCGGATCCTGTGGAACCTCAAAACTAATGTCTTCGGTTGGTTTTTCCTTTTGAAACAGCAGGGACTCCTGCAACGGTGTCATGTTCAATCGTCGCTGCAATTCGACGCCCCATGCGACTACCGGACGAACTTTCCCGGGAGCAGCCAGCAACAGACCCTGGCTTCGGAGAACAGATGTGGCCGACTGAACACAATCAGCCGACTCCAGAGACTCTATCAAGACGCCATACTCTGTCATCACCGAACCGGACGGTACTTCAAGAATGATATCGCCGAGATGTTTTCCAACACTGCTTTCAATGGTCTCAATAAAACCGGTAAATAAACTGTCGGTGGCAATCAAGAGCGCACAACTCAATGCGACCGCAGCGATACTAAGCAGGACAATTTTGCGATGCTGCAGATAACGAAGACATAATAATAATGAAAGAAAAGACTGCTTTTTTGCCGTAAACAACGAGATAATAAAAAACCAAACGTCTTTTATTTTATAATTTTCAATTAAAATTATGTAGGATACCCACATGACCAAGGAAAGATAAAAACCATGAGGCCTTGATCTACCAAGTGCTTCAAAAATTGCCAGATGCAATAGCACAACAATTAGAAGAGCCAAATATTTTTTGAATGGTTTATTAACGATATGCGTAATGGCGAGAGAAACACCAACTCCAACTATCAATGGAAGAGTTAAATACAGTAATACTTTTATAGTAAGCAGGACTATCGCCATCTTTATGTACAGCCTCAAAAAGCCCGTAGGGCTTCTAATAAGAATAGCCGCGGGTGGAGGCCGAAAGGCCGGAACCCGTGGTGATTGTACCACGAGACATTCACAACCCCGTAGGGGTTGAATAAAATGGCTCGGTTATTCGACCCCTACGGGGTCGTAAACCACTTCACAACTTACCACGGGTTTCGGTCGCTGGCGCTCCCTACACCCGCGGCTATTATTATCAAAACCCCTTTGGGGTCTATAAATACTTCTATATCACATATCCGCGAAAATCCGCGCAATCCGTGGTTTATTCCTCTGCGCATTCCGTAGCCGCATTCACCTTACCCGTCAGCGGTTTGAGCAGCGGGAACAGAATAACGTCCCGAATGCTTGTCGCGTTGGTCAACAACATCATTAAACGGTCAATTCCGATGCCCAACCCTCCGGCAGGCGGCATGCCGTATTTCAAGGCCGTAATGAAATCTTCGTCCATCTTCGCCATGCTCTCTTCTGCGGACAGTCCGCGAAGCTGTGAGCGGAAGTTGGCTTCCTGGACATCGGGGTCGTTCAGTTCCGTGTAGGCATTGGCCAGTTCCATCGTACCAACAAACAGTTCAAATCGCTCGGCATAACGAGGGTCTTTTTTGCTTTGTTTGGTCAGCGGGCAGATCGCCGCCGGATAGTCCATCACAAACGTCGGATTGATTAAATGATCTTCGACCGTTGCTTCAAACACCTCATTAATCACCACCGCATCGTCCATATCCGCTTCGTGGATGCCAAGCTGACGTGCTTTCCGGCGAACAGCCGCGACATCATCAATATGACAGCCTGCGTATTCAGCGAGCAGGTCCGCGTATTGGGCTCTTCGCCACGGTTGTGTGTAATCAATATCCATTTCGCCAAACGGCAGTTTCGGCCCGTCACAATGCGACTGAATCAAATCGCTGACCATCGCCTCCGTCAAGTCCATCATCACATTGTAATCTGCATACGCCTGATACAGTTCCAGCATGGTAAATTCAGGATTATGGCGTGTGCTCAGACCTTCATTTCTAAAATTACGGTTAATTTCAAAGACCTTTTCCATGCCTCCGACCAGCAGCCGTTTTAAAAATAATTCCGGTGCAATGCGCATATACAGGTCCAGGTCAAGGGCATTATGATGCGTCATAAAAGGCTTGGCGGCAGCACCGCCGGCAAGCGTTTGCATCATCGGGGTTTCCACTTCCTGAAAACCCTGTGTGTTGAGAAAACGGCGAATGGACAAGACCATCTCGTTTCGTAAACGAAAGCGCTGCATCACTTCAGGATTGGCCCACAAATCAACATATCGCATCCGGTACCGCATATCGACATCCGCCAGCCCATGAAATTTCTCCGGCGGCGGAACCAGTGCTTTGCTCAATGGCGTTACGTTGTCGGCCCAGATGGTGATTTCGCCCGTTTTGGTTTTTCCCAACTGGCCTTCGGCTCCGACAATATCCCCCAGTTCCAGAAGTTTCATCAACGACCACTGTTCTTCAAGAAGTTTTTTACTAAGTCCCAGTTGAATCGTCCCGCCGGCATCACGAAGGGTAATAAAAATCAGTTTCCCAATATCACGCAGCAGCACAATGCGACCGGCACAACGGGCATACTGGTCTTCCTGACCGTCCACATACCCGGCTTTTGCCGCTTCGGCTGAAATGACATCGTCAAACCGGCCCCCATAAGGATCTATCTGATATTCACGAATCTTCTGGAGTTTTTCACGTCTTTGCTGTTCAAACTTGCTCATATCCATATGCTTTTACCCAACCGCACGTTTCTATTGCGTTTCTCTGAAAGTTTTATGGCTGTGCGTTAACCGTTTCCGGGGATTGTTCGAAAGGGTCTTTTAATACCAGGGTCTTACCGGCCGCAGCAAGCCGACTGCGAACAATCATCATGCCAATCGACAGTTGGGGATCAGCCTGGAGCGTTTCTTCAAGGACATGACGTTTGACTTGTCCGTCACCGTCTCCATGACCATTTTGAAAAAGAACATCATTGTCCCGCTGAATATCGATCATATTTCTTATTTCATTACTGGACATCTTCACTTCGACGTCCGGGGCAATTCCCCAATCCTTGCGTCCCTGTTTCTCCATTTGATAACGGCTTTCAACCCGCTGATCACTGGGAAGATGATAATACGCCATCGTGTATTTCATTTGCGAGCCGCTGCCGGTATAAGATGTGATGACCTGAACACTGCCTTTGCCGTAGCTGCGTTCCCCCACCAGTATGGCTCGCTGATGTTCCGAGTCCTGCAGTGCACCGGCTACAATCTCCGAAGCACTGGCGCTGGAACTGTTAATCAGAACCACCAGCGGATAATTCGGATGCGTACCGCTGCGATGGGCAATCTCATAGTTTGCAAAACCGTGACGTGGATTACTTTTAACAATCACCCCTTCTTCGACGAACAGGTCCACCACATCCGCCGCCGCCTGAAGATAGCCGCCGGTGTTAAAACGAAGATCAAGGACCAGGCCCGTTAATCCTTCTTTTTCCAGCCCCTTTAAAACCGCATCAATGTCGGGGGCACTGTTCTCCGTAAACTGCATCAGGCGAATATAGCCAATGCCGTTGGCCGGGTCGATCATATACTCCCACTGCCCCGCTGTATCACGCGTCCAGCCTCGCAACGGATCGACAACAATCCTGTCACGTGTAATCGTGAAATCTTTTGTCTGGCCCGTCGAAGGCCGGCGAATCGTCAGGGTCACTTTTGTCCCTTTGGGGCCCGTGATTTTATCCACCGCACAATAAATCGTCATATCCTTTGTCGGTTCTCCATCAACCGCAACAATTTCATCATCGGCATCCAGACCGGCCTTATAGGCAGGCGTATCAGGCAGCAGGCTGGCGACTTTCAAAACACCGGTCGCTTTCGATATTTCCACACCAATCCCGGTAAACTGCTGAGTCATGCTTTTTTCAAAATCTTTAACATTCCACGGCCAGACCAGCATGGTATATGGATCGAGTGCCGCAAACGATGCCTCTGTGAATTGAGCAATGATCACTTCTTCCGGAAGCTCCAAAGTGACCGAATTCAATGCCAGAACATCTTCAAAAATACCTTCCAATGTCTCCATCTTCATGGGGGTATCTTCCATGTCGGCCTGCTCGGTCCGAGTCTGTATATCTTCCATCCCCGATGCCCATTCTTTAACAGCTTCCTTCGACGCTTTCCAGGCAAGGTCTTCATTGGTTTGCTCAAGGACTCGGCCCAGCAATCGGCAGCGTTGCAGTCCCTGCTCTGCCATTTCCTCAAAATCAACAACCGTTACATAACTGCTGCCCAGAAGTTTTAACGCCTTGGAAAACATATCCGGCTCGATACCTTCATAACGCTCCACAGCGGTCTCGCCGCAACTGCTGTCTTTTAACAATAATTCAATCGTTGCCAATTCGGTTAATTCTTCGCCCTTGTCCTTATATTCAGGACTATCTTCATACAGCGCCATCAACCAATAATAATTATGAATATACGCATCCAGCCACTTGCCCTGCTGTTCATCTTCATCCGCTTTCTGCTGCATTTGAAGAAGAACTTTTTGAACAAACGGCTCAGTCAGCAATTGTTCTTTTTGTTCTTCAGCGGCAAACTCCCTCGCACGAACTACCGCCAGCATAATCTCATCAATGTCATTGACGTCGACTATCTCTTTGGCTGCCGCCTGTTTTCTGAACCCGTTCAGGTCATCCAGTTGTTCCTGATACGCACGTTCTTTTTCCTGTTCCCGAAATTCCTGCAGTTGATCGTATTGCCGTAACAATAGTTTTAACTGTTCGAAGGATTCTGAATCCTTTTCTTGTTCGAGGAGTTGTTTAGCTTGTTCCATTTGTCCCTGAGAAATCTTTTCGATGACCGGCTGAAGACCCGCTTCGACCGTAACAGGTGCAATGGAATTCCCGGTATCGATGATTGAACCGGATGAATGAGTGATGGTCTGGTCCGATTCACAGGACCCTCCGGCAAGAACTAACAAGCCTGCGATAAATAAAAACGGTAAAATGAATAATTTTTTAGTCATTGGCTTTATATGGACTTTACTTTAAAAAATAAATCATTCCCAGAAACCCAAAGGGCAGGGGGCGTTAAAGCCCCCTGCCAAAGAAATTTCCACTGAAAACCAACAAATCTGAGCTGATTGTCAACAATTAAAGACATTCAGCCGCTTTGCCGGCACAACCAAGCACATGAAGTTTATGCTTGACCATTGCTTTGATCGCTTCACGGGCAGGCCCCAGATATTTTCTCGGGTCAAATTCCGCAGGATTTTCAGCATAGACCTGGCGAATTTTGGCGGTTAGCGCCATACGCAGATCCGTATCAATATTCACCTTGCAAACAGCCATTTTCGACGCCCTGGTAATCGCTTCTTCCGGAACTCCCATGGCATCCGGCATCTTGCCGCCGTACTTGTTAATCAGGTCTTTAAACTCCTTCAACACACTGCTGGAACCGTGCATGACCAGAGGGAAACCCGGAATCTTTTCGGCAATCGCTTCGATGACGTCAAAGGCCAGTTTCGGCGCGGTTTTGAACTTATAGGCCCCATGGCTGGTACCGATGGCAACCGCCAGAGAATCCACACCTGTCCTTTTGACAAATTCGACCGCCTGATCCGGATCCGTCAGGTGATTCATCACATCTTCATGGCTCAGACCGACAACATCCTCTTCAATACCGCCAAGCTGACCGAGCTCCGCTTCGACCACAACCCCGTTGGCGTGGGCATATTCCACAACCTGCTTGGTCAGCGCAATATTGTCTTCAAATGAGTGGTGGGAACAGTCAATCATCACGGAAGTGAATCCGTCATCCACACACTGCTTGCAGGTTTCAAAAGTGTCCCCATGATCCAGATGCATACAAATCGGAATATCGGGATTTTCTGCAACGGCAACATCGATAATCGCCTTCAGGTAGCTCATACTGGCATAGGACCGGGCGCCGCGGGATATCTGCAGGATTAACGGGGATTTCTCTTCGGCAATCGCACTGACGATTCCCTGGGTAATCTCCATATTGTTAACATTGAAAGCGCCGACAGCATAACCATTTTTGTAGGCCATCTCGAACATTTTCTTGGTATCTACTAAAGCCATACATTCTCCTCAGATAAGTTAATAATATCTACTTTAAAAGCAATCTATCGGTTCGGACTCGATGCCGAATGACTCCACAATTCTCCTGTCAATCTTCCCGCCGAGCCCCGGTCAAACCGGTATATTTTCGAGAGCCCACCGCAAGTTCCTTAACCCCCTGCGGCCAAATGCTGAATATCACAGCATTCCGTTTCAGAGACTGGTCAAATGAAAAACTCATCGCATAAAACATTCGATGATATTGACGAACCACCGTTAAATCACTTCGAACCGCCTGTGCGTAGTCGAAGTTGTATTCCTGTGAAAAAGTTGCGATATAACGCGGTGTCAGACGATAGGTCACCGCCGCAACAAATGAATGCGAGCCGACTTCATGCACATCATTCACACCATCATCGTTTTCATCCACATTGACAATCAGAGGACGCAGATAGCGAGTTCCCAGATAATAGCTGATATCCGGATAAACATAACGGCTCATGCCGGCATCAAACTGCTGTATGTAACCGCTGTTCATATCATAATTCATATCACTCAGCAACGACAGAGTATCCGACACTCTCCAGACGAACTCCCCGTTAATCGTATCCCGCACGATGCCGTAATAGCCGGTATCGCGACGCAGTAACAGCGGGATCGACGGGTCATTGTACACAAATGCCGCAGGGCCATAAAGCTGACTGCCGCTAACCAGCGGACTAATGGACGAATCCGCATCGTCCCCGACCCAGGTTGCTTCCGTGTCCAGGCGAATCCAATCCAGTGTACGGCGGTTTTCTTCGCTGCCGCGATGCGTCTGCCAACGCTGAGAAACACCAACATGAACCGCATCCCGCATATCAACCGAAGCATCATTGGCATGATAGGTTACCACTTCAGCGTACGGCGTTACAATATGACGAATCCCATTTAAATCCCACAGATCGGAATGCACATAGGGGTCATCCTTCCAGAACATTGTCGAAGCCCTCAAGCCGACTTCTCCCAAAAAGATATGGTCCTCCCCGGATGCCTTTGTGGTTCCATCGAGATCAACATAATACCCTTGACCGTCTTCAAGACTGTAACTGCCGGCGACATAGGGAACAAATTTTATAGTCTCCCATGTCAACGGTAAATCCACTTCATTACGCGTGTAGGCAAAGGTGTAAAATTCACCATTACCACCAGCCCCATCCTCATCAAAACGATTTCTAAAACGTGCCGCCTGATTATCGCTGTACCAGGTCAGACGATTATCCCAGAATGATTGCCCTTTTAAGTGATATTCAATACTTGGAAGCTCTTCGGTCATCGTTTCAAAGTCATTAATGCGGATTTTACCAAGAATCGAAAAGGCCCAGTTATCGCGAAGACGTTTGAGGTAAACCAAGGTTTCCTGCCCCTTGTCCGTATAGAATTCATCCCGGTACATCCATTCCAGGAAATTCCGGTCCGAAATATAGCTGGCTTCGACGGTCAATTGCCAGTCATCCGGCAGGAATTGACGATGGCGAAAACTGAGCCGTCCGCGAATGTCTTGTTGGGGGTCAAGGTTTCGGCGGTTGGTCGTTCGCCCCAAATCATCCTGTCCTCTATCGGTCATGATATACCCAATAAGCGACCCTTTTGCGTCGTCTTTTTCATATTCAGCCTCCACACCGGCGCCAACACCCCGCTTACCGAAGTAATCCAACGCCAGTTGGCTGTCCAGCCACGCCGGGTCCTTAATCCCTAACAAACGCGCCAAGTGCCAGCGCGTTTCGACAGACGTTCCGTATTGGGAATCATTCCCGACCCGAATTCGGCTCAAGGGAATATCCGGTCGTTTGAAATTCGTCACAATTTTCGGCCAGCGAAAGAACGTAAAATCGCCGTATTTTGCCCGGACATCATACAGGCGGCCTTCATATTGTGATGCCACATCCGACGTCTCGTCAGACGGCAGATATTGCTGGACCGCTTCATCGGACAACAATACCATTTTAGAGGCATTCAGAGACACCTGCGGAAAATAAAATTCGCTGCTGGTCAGTTGGACATCCTGTGCTTCATAAATATTCTCGCTGACATGTCCCAGCATCTTCGCCCGCAGATAAATCGGCAGACCTCGTTTTTCGTCGAACACACGCATCGACGCATTGACAACCAACGCCCGCTGATTCCAAAAGTCATAATAGATTTCATCGGCACGGGTAGTTCGCTCTCCTTCTGTCATCACGATATTACCCCGCAGGTAAACAGACTGAATCTTCCCGAATCCTATCTGACTGCCGGTTCCCTGAGTCTGGTCAATAGCAAATTGATCTTTTTCAAAGAAAAAAACCATCTCATCGGCCAGGAATTCCACAATATTTTCTTCGGAGCGTTTCTGCCAAAGATAAAATCGTCCCGATGCCGTAATAACTTCCCGACCATCCGGCATCGTTCTTTTTTCGATTTGAGGAATCGGCTCCCAGACCGCCGAAAGGTGCACGGGAAATTCAGCAACAGACTCGCTTGGCTGCTGTTGAGAAGGCAAACCAACCCCAGGCTTCCCGGAAGGCATTGTACCGGGTTGGCGGGCAGTCTTTGTCCCGGCCGGAGCAATGGTATCCTGGATACTCCGGATATCCGGAACCAGTGCACTTTGTGGAATTTGCGGTCTTGTCGGCAATTGCAGCAATGCCTCGGATGCCCTGATATATAATTCATTTGAAGACAATTGCTCCGGGGCGATTGGTCGCTGTGTATCGGCGACTGCAAAAATCTCACCGGTCACTAAAAATTGCGTCATCAGAACATCGGCGCCCTCCACGAGGAAGTGCCTAACCGCGGTCGTTTTGGCTTTCGGACCTTTCTGTACGGAAATCTGGCCTTCCAAATAAGCACGCGCCAAATAGGAGGCTTCCCCCATCGCATCGGAAGTTTGAGGCTCCAGATAAAGCACCGCTTTTTGACTGTTCAGCAGGTTATCTCCGATTTGAACCATAACCCCGTCTTCCAGTAGAATAACCTGCGACCATGTCTGATCCGGCCGGTGACAAACGGTCATAACAGGAGCTGTCAAATGAAGATCCTGTCCGGCCAATACGCTCGGATCAACGCTGGAAGGTCCGGCCGCCATGCCGTTGCAAATGGCCAGTGATATCAATACAAAAAAACTGTTTGTCATGAAGGTTCGTCCAAAACGCAATTACGGTTATCACATTCCATTACCTACAATCCGTCCATATCCGGTGCGATTATATCTATCCTGTCGGCTAAATCCAGTCAAAAACAGGAATATTAGTACTGAAAAACGACACAAAAACTCCGATTGCACAAAAATTATGCAAATCTGAGGGAATGAGGTTGCCGACCGGCTTTTTAGAGCTGCTGATAGTGAATAACGGCTCGATACAGCCCGTTCAGACGACGGGTTCCGACAATGACCGGTGCGTATGTATCATTTCGAGGCTGAAGACGGACCTTTTTTTTGTCCGTCTCAAAAAAAACTCGCTTAAATGTGGTTTCGTGGGGGGATTTGAGCCTGATAAAACAATCATCCCCATTCTGGACATCCGTTGCCGGGGAAAAAACCACAATATGCCCTTCTGAAAACTTAGGCTCCATCGAGTCGCCCACTACACGAACCGCAAAGGCATTGGGATCATGAATGTCCGGACAGCGGACATAATCATCCGCAAACCCCGTCGGATACCCTAAATCATCAAAATCAGCCGGATAACCGGCCGGGACTTTGTTAATGACAGGAACCCATTGGCCGGGTTTTTCCTTGCGTTCTTCCGCCTGGTTGATGTCCATATCATATTCGCTCAGCAGGGCACCCAATTTCCCAGGTTTTAGCTTTCGCTGGATAATATCCTTTAAAATCTGCCGATATTGCCGATTTTCAACGTCAATGGCCTCATAATCCCGACGGACATCCTCAGGCATCCCCTCAAGATGAGCAATACGCTGCAAATGGCCCTCTGGAAACTCCAGACACTCTTCCAGACTTTCCAGCAATCCGTCACTGGGAGGATTTTTGACCCGACTTGTTTCAATCGTGGAAAGATAGGGTTTGGAGAAACCGGTATAATCCGCCACCTCGTCAAGCGTCAGGTGCAGGCTTTTTCTTTGTTCTCGAATGATTTGCCCAAGAGACATGGTATCCCATATATCATGTTCAGCCAATAAACACAAGAGTTTTTTTTGCTAAATATCTAACAATTTAGGCTCCATCGCCCCCCGCTGTTCGCCGGCAATGGGTACTTAATTCCCCTGTGATTATAGACAAACCAGTCCCGGATACATCGGGAATGTATCCGGGAGCCGGAAGATTCAACAAAAAAACGGAATGTTTCACTGGTACGCTGGGATTACCCGTACCGGTTTTGCTGATCGTCTCTTAGCGAACGGCAACACTGAGATACTGACCGATAATCTCTGTCAGTTTGGTCCGGTCGATGGGTTTGGAAATATAGCCGTCGCAGCCGGCCTCCAGACATTTCTCTTCGTCGCCCATCATAGCATTCGCCGTTACGGCAATAACCGGCGTGGAAATGCCCTGGCTTCGCAGTTGACGCGTCGCTTCGTAACCATTCATATTCGGCATCTGCATATCCATAAGAATCAGATCGAACGTCTCAGACGTACATTTCTCAACAGCGCCTTGCCCATCATCGGTAAGAGTCACTTCGAGTCCCATTTTCTGCAGCAAAATGGTAATGAGCTTCTGATTCGATGGATTGTCTTCTGCAATTAAAATTTTCCCATTGTACATGTTCATTCCTTTCTCTCCCTGAGACAACGCATTCAATTCGTCAATCATTTCATATTTATTCCAAATAACTTTGTTATTATTTGTCGCATCGATCCCTGTTGGAATCACGATGGAAAAAACAGACCCTTGATTTTCCTGGCTGACAACCGAGAGCCCGGCTCCCATCAAATTGCACAGTTTCTTAGTAATCGCCAGTCCCAGCCCGGTTCCACCGTATTTTCGAGTCATGGCACTGTCCGCCTGTGTGAAAGACTCAAAAATCATTTCCTTCTTTTCTTCGGGTATCCCAATCCCCGTATCTTCCACATCGAATCGCACAAAGAATTCACCCTCCTGTTCCAGCAATGTCACACTGACATAAACATGGCCCTTCTCCGTGAATTTGATGGCATTACCGATCAAATTGATTAAACACTGGCGAAGTCGAATGCGATCGGTTCGAATCACATCCGGGATAACATCGCACTGCAGAATTTCAAATCGAATTGCCTTCTGAATCGTTGATGGACGCATCATCGATTCAATCTCGCCCAGCATTTGGCTAATATGACACTCCTCCATTTCAACCTGCAATTTGCCGGATTCTATTTTAGAGAAATCAAGAATATCTTTAATCAACTGCAATAACATTTGGCTGCTGTTGCAAATCAACTTCACATAGGATTTCGGTTCATCCGGCAGTTCGCTCTCGGCCAGAATCTCGCTGAAGCCCATAATGGCATTCATAGGAGTTCGAATCTCATGGCTCATATTCGCCAGAAATTCACTTTTGGCTCGATTGGCGGACATTGCTTCATGAGCGAGAATCTTCGCCTGCTCCTCGGCATGTTGACATTCGCGCATTTTATTTCTCAAATTTTTATTGGCTCGTTTGAGCTCGAATGTTCGTTTAGACACCTCCGATTCTAATGTTTGATACATTTCTTGAAGCTTGACGCAAAGTTGATTATAGCAACCCGAAATCATACCAATTTCATCACGGGTTTGAATCTGCAAATGTTCAAACTGAATATGCTCCCCCTGCTCAGCGGTCTTCTTCAGGTGCCGCGCCACCCGTTTCAAATGACGCCCGATCAAAACCTGATAGGCTCCGTAAACCGCCGCCAACAGCCCCAGCAGCGCAAACATAAGCATTTGAAATCGACTTAATGTCTGTTCATCAATTTGACTTTGATAGTTTTTCGTGGGTACGGCAACCATTTTCAAAACAGAATCACTCGGGTCTCCGGTAAGTGAGTCACTTTTGTCAACAGCAAATTGCGCGACACATTGTTCGCCATTTAATTGAATTTGACTGACAAACGATTCCAGCGATGGATTTTCTCTAAAACGACGCAAAATTCGATTTTCATCAAGTCCCGCTTTTTGCATTATCTCGTTAAGCTCCGGGCCGCTTGCACGCATTATCCGATGTGAATACTGCTGCCAAACCTGGTCAAAAACAGCCTGCACCATCTCATCCGGCTGGATTTGATTGATGTCGGAAGAGGTCTCATTACCAGATGGCAGTTGGGACGCTATCTGCTCGGCCGTTTTTTCAAGAACACAGTCAAAAGCCATTGCCAGTTCGGCTTCACGTTGAATCATTTGCTGGAGATGTTCATGACTGGTTTGCCAGGTTTCATAAACCAGAAATAATGAAAAAGCCGTTGAAAAAATGCCAATAGCAAGCAAGAACTTCATTCCAATACTTGTTCGAGAACCCGTTATCATTAGCTGCTTCCTCTTAAAAAACAAAACACTTCTTAAGACACCACAACTGGCTTTCACAGATATCGTCGAATGCAAAAGCCGGATTAACGTTAAAGTAAGACATCTGACAAATAGAGCAAAAAATGCTGCTTTATTGATAAAAAAACAACTTTTTGGGCCGATAATAGTGACTCTTTGATGCAGGGATTTATTTCTCGAATACACTGCAACTTCGAAATATTGTAAGACTTTAGCCAAGTGTAAAATACCGATTTGTCATTCCCGCGAAGGAATGTCACCCCCGCGAAGGCGGGGGCGCCGAATCCAGCGTAAAAATGGCCTCCGCCGAAGAGCCTGCCCTGAAAAAGCCTTTAGCCCTGA
>JADHXS010000056.1 GCA_016782835.1 Phycisphaerae bacterium
CTGACCGTTGAATTTGAAGCCTCGAATCCAATCCATGCGGTGGAAATGGGCTTTAAGAAAGCCTGGCAGTTTGTTATCCGAAATTATGTTACGCTGGGCCAGCTTGTTAAACAAGAACTGCCTCCTACTGCCCTGATGGGACCGGTCGGAATTATTTCGGTTAGTTACACGGCTGCCGGGTATGACTTGGACCGTTATCTGTATTTCCTGGGGCTGATCAGCACGTGCCTGGCGGTGATGAATCTGCTGCCGCTCCCCATTCTGGATGGCGGGCACATTGTCCTTTTGATGATCGAAAAAATCACGGGCAAACCAATTCACGAAAAAATTCTGGCGCCGATCATGTATGTCGGTCTGGCGCTGCTTTTGGGACTGATTTTCTGGGTGTCCTATAATGATATAACGCGTTTGTTGGGATTTTAAAATATTAGCCAATGAAGATCAGTGCGGTTATACCGGCCTATAATTCCGAAAAAACAATTGGGCGAGCGATTGACAGCGTCTTGAAGCAAATGCGTCCGGCGGATGAGATTCTTGTTGTCGATGACGGCTCAACGGATAACACCGCAGAGATTACCCGTACGTTCGGTGAAAAGGTGATTCTGATTCAGCAGGAAAATGCCGGGGTCAGTGTCGCCCGCAATGCGGGAATCGATGCGGCTACGGGCGATTGGATTGCTTTTCTGGATGCTGACGATGAATGGCTGGAGAACAAGCTCCAATTACAAGCCGAACATCTTGAGCGTCATCCGGGGCTAAAATGGACGTATTCCAATTTTTATCGTAAAGACCCGGCTCGTGAACAATTACAGCCGGCCCATGTTTCGCCGAAGTTGACAGAACTGTTAGCCGCCGAATCATTTGACGATTATCTTCAGGCCTACTCAAACGGAGACTATGCCTGGACATCGACACTGGTTATCCACCGGAAAGTATTTAAAAAAGTCGGCTTGTTTGAACCCGGCATGAAACGTGCGCAAGATAATGATCTCTGGTATCGCATTGGGTATCAGTTTCCGAAGGTGGGGTATTTGTCCGAACCATTAGCGATTTATCATCTGGATACGCCGGGCAGTTCAACCAAAACCAATGACAGCGTTGATTTTATGATGGACCTGGTGCACCGCCACGAGGCGCTTTCAAAACAAGCCAATCGCTATGAAGCGTTTTGTCCCTGTATCGTATTGATGCTACAGTTATGGATTCGCCAATTATTAGAGATGAAACGTCAAAAAGATGCCATTCTGTTAATGAATTACTTTCGAGATTATTTACCGGACCGTTTTTGCAGAGAAATTCGATTTCGAATATATATTCCTGTCGCAGGCTCAATGATTGCAGATGCTGTGTTATTTGTGAAGCGAAAACGGTTAAAATAAATTGCTGACTTGAGTTCGGAAAAATAAAAAATGGCAACAGTTGACATTGTCATTCCATTGTACAATAAACAAACGACCATCGAGCGTGCGATCGAGTCGATTATCAAACAGACCTATCAGGACTGGCATCTGATTATTGTGGATGATGGCTCCACGGATAACAGTTTTCAGGTGGCAAAGCAGTTTACGGACCCAAGAATTACCTTCATTCAGCAGGAGAATCGCGGCCCCGGCGCCGCCCGAAATGAAGGTCTTAATAAGGCGAGTTCCGAATATATTGCTTTTCTGGATGCTGATGATCAGTGGTATCCGGGGTATTTGGAGAATGGATTAAAGGCAATTCGAAATTCAGATGTTTCATTTGTCGGCACCTTTTATGAGGAATGGCCGGAACAAATTGATATGGCCGGCTATTGGGAAGAACGGGGCCTACGGCCCGGAGTTTATGAACTGGACCGGCGGACGCCGTTGCGCAATGCGCTGTACAAAATATTTTTTTTCCATGTGGGTAATACACTTGTCCGTACAAAGATTGCCAAACAATACGGCGGGTTCTATGAAGAGAACAGGTGTCTTCTGGGCGAAGATACGGTCTTTTTTGCCAGGCTTGTATTGAATGAACCGTTTTCGATTATCGAACCGGTTGCAGTCAGGCATAATCGACAGGACAGCAATTTGTCGAATATCGCTGATCGTCCGATTGATATTTTCCTTCAAAAACCTCGGATTATCCTTGATTATTGTTCTGAAGAGAAAAAAAACTATGCACGTCAGGTACTGGTCTGGCATGCATGGAATACCGCTCATTTTCGTGCCCGTGCAGGACGTAAGGCGGATGCACTTTATCTAAAAGAGCATTTTCCGGAAATGAAGCGGCTTGGATTTCGATATATCCGGTTATGTTTTGAAATTCATTTGAGCCGTTGGTTTCCCTATTGGATAAAATTCAAATGTCTGCTTGCGGCGCTGATTAAAAAATTGCTACGAAAGAATTAGAAAGGATTATCATTGTCAGATCCAATATTGACAATCAGTGTTGTGATCCCCGCCTATAACGCGGCTGAGTATATTGCGCGTACGATTGAAAGTGTTTTAACCCAAACACATCCGGCCGATGAGATCATTGTCGTCGATGATGGTTCTTCTGACAACACCGCCGACGTTGTCCGCTCCTTTGGTGATAAAGTCATTTTTCTCAGGCAGGAAAACGCAGGCGCCAGTGTTGCTCGCAATACCGGGATACAAGCGGCCCGATACGACCGGATCGCTTTTCTGGATGCCGATGACGAATGGGTTCCGAAGAAGTTGGAGCTTCAGATTGAGCATTTGCAGAGCAATCCGGATTTGGTATGGACGATGTCAAATTATTTTTGCTGCTGCTGTGAGCAGAATCATCGCCAATGGGTCTATGACCAGGGACGAAGTGCGGCACTTCTGGCCGAACGTGAATACTATGAAGATTATTTTGATTCTTACAAAAACGGCACTTGCGGTTATACGGGAACGATGTTGATTAACAAGACTGTGCTTTTCGAAGCGGGTCTTTTTCGCCCGGGGCAGTTACGCATGAATGATGAAGATATGTGGTTCCGCATTGCCTATCGGTATCCGAAAGTCGGGTATTTAACCGAACCGCTTGTCGTTTATCATCAGGGCACGCCTGACAGTATCGTCAAAAAACACAATACGCCGGAAATTATCATCGAATTATTGAACCGCCATATTGAATTGGCAAGCCAACAGGGACGGCTGGATGTTTTCCTGACCGTTGCGCGTTCGATTACGAAGATGTGGATTCATTGGTCGTGGGAAGACCAACGGACGTTTCAGATTCGGCTGCTGCTTAAAGAGTTGGGTTATCTATTACCGATATGGTACCGAGTTGCGGTGTATCTGCTGACAATTTCGCCTGGATTGACATTGCGCTGTATGCCGGTGTTGCGAAAAATTAATAAAGTTCTGAAAATCGGTCTTTGAAGATGAATAATCAAGGCATAACAATCAGCACTGTGATTCCGGTTTATAACAATGAACGTTTTGTTGGACGGGCAATCGAAAGCGTGCTGAAGCAGACTGTACCGGCGCATGAAATCGTTGTCGTTGATGACGGTTCAACCGACGGTACCGCTGATGTTGTCCGTTCGTTCGGCGAAAAGGTCACATTGATTCAGCAATCCAATGCCGGCGTCAGTGCCGCACGGAACACCGGGATACAAGCCGCAAAAGGCAATTGGATCGCCTTCCTGGATTCGGATGACGAATGGCTGCCGGAAAAAATCCAGCTTCAACTGGAACTGCTTGGGCGCAATCCCGACTTAATGTGGATGACCGGAAATTATGAGGAGTGCCTGTGCGATGAAAACCGACGGGCTCCACATGCCTTGCCGCAACGCTGTTTACAATTCCTCTGTGGGAAGGATTATTACGATAGTTATCTGCACGCGATTCAATTATATCAATGGGGACATACGAGCTGTATGCTGATTTGGCGACAGGTGTTTGATGAGGTTGGTATGTTTAATACCGACATATCCCTTGCTGAAGATATGGATTTGTGGCTGCGGATTGGATATCACTATCCTAAAGTCGGGTTTTTAGCGAAGCCGCTTTCCATTTATCATCTTACCGTTTCCAATAGTTTGATGACGGCCGGACACTCAAAATCATTGTATGCAGCATTTATCGAACGGCATTTTGATATTGCAGAATCCGAAGGCGTACTGGATGAATTTGTGCCTGCGGCAGGTGCGATCATGCGACGCTGGATTCGGGGAATGTTATTTGAAGGGGGAAAAGAAGAAATCAGACAATTGCTACGTCAATTCCCGCAGGCTTTTTCGCCTCTTTATCGCGGCCTGATTTACGGCCTGACGGTGTTTCCAAAAATGACCGCTGCCTTACTGCATTTGCTTTCAACGATGATTCGCAGGCTTCGAATGCGTCGCCGATTGACCCGCCCCCCCGTAAAGCCCGCCAAATAATTCAATTGCCGTTTTCGGCTTTTCTCATTTAGAGGACTTCGGCTTTTGCTTTGAGAAAAACGTCTTTGTACTGTTCGATGATAACACTGAGGTCGTGATGTGTTTTGATGTAATCCTGCCCGTTTCGGCCCAATTGTTCGGGTGTGTCCGTTTGGAGCCAGCGGCGAAGTGTGTCCACAAAGAGGTTCCAGTCGCCATCCGCACAGAAGCCGCAGTGATAGGTGTCCAAAAAGTTGTCAGGATTGACATTGAGTGACAGAATGGCTGTCGCAGCTTTGCAGGATTGCACAAACGTATTGGGAAATCCTTCGGAATCGCTGGTGCAGACAAAAATACCCGCCTGTTCGAAATAGGCATCGATTTTGTGAAACGCAACATAGTCCAGAAACTGAAGGTTGTCAATGGTATCCGCCTGTTGACGCAATTGTTCGTACTGTGTATCTCCGACACCCTGCGGACAAACCATAATGAACGGCTGCTCGGGAAATTGTTTCGCCAGTTCGAGGAATAAATCCGGCCGTTTGACCGGCAGACTCCGGGCCACCCACAGAATCGAACCGTTCTTAGCGGGCAGTGCCGGAGAAATTCGGCAGCCGTTGCGAATGACAATGGAAGGCAGGCGAAGTGTTGAAAGCAGTGACTGGACATCCTCATCATTTTGCGTAATCAGAAATGTAGTATTTTTGAAGGCCCACTTGACAAAGAGACCGCGGACGGGAAACCGTTTGAAGTAAACGCCATGTGTTTCATCCGTGTGCGCGGTTCGATAGACAAACGAGCGTTTTTTAACTTTGCAGAACCAGGCGACCAGCGTTGTGCCCAGTGAGCAGGCTTCATGCATATAAATATCCGAATCGGCCTGACGAAGGGCTTTCCAGATTTTTCCGCCCTGTAGAATCATGTTTTTGTTGACGTCCAGTGATTTTATCAGTGTGACACCTTCCCGCTGTTCGATTTCGGGCTGGCCATAATCACCGACCACAAACTGCACATCAAAACGGTCGTCTTTGGCCAGTTCGGTTGCGATCAGGTATAAGTCAACTTCGGCGCCGCCAAATGTGGCTTTGACGGTCGGGTTGAATAGCGGATAAGCCCTTAGGCTGAAAAAACAAACTGAAGTTTTTTTCTGATTACTCACATTATAATCCTTATTAATCCAATCTCATACCGGGATTTGCTTTCCTCCAGCATTGGTTAAATAATGATTTGTATTGTTTTATAATCTTCCGGATGTTGTGTGTTTGCTCAATATATTTTCTGCCGTTCTCACCTAATTTCAAAGCAATCTCAGATGCAGTCCATTCCTGAAGTTTTTGGGTCAATCCATCCCAGTTTCCATTGGCACAGAATCCGCATTGATATTTGTCCAGAAAATTATCGGGGTTGACATTCAGAGACAAAATAGACGTTCCTGATTTGCATGCCTGCACAAATGTGTTTGGAAATCCTTCGGAATCGCTCGTATTGACAAAAATATAAGCCTGTTCGAAGTAATGGTCAATCTCATGAAAGGGGACGTGCTTTAAAAATGTAAGATTTTGAAAACTTTTCGCTTTATTCAAGAGATTTTTATAATGATTGTCACCGGTTCCTTCGGGACATATCATAACAAAATTATTATTAGGGAAATGCCCGGCTAATCGTATAAAAATATCTGGCCGTTTAACAGGAAGACTGCGGCCAACCCAAAGGATTGTGTTATTTATGGCCGGCAAAGTTTCCGGGATATGACAGGCATTTGGAATCACAATCGCCGGTAAATTCAATGTCGACATGAGCGATTGAACATCCTGTTCATTTTGTGTTATCAGGAAATCCGCATTTTTAAAGGCCCATTTTACAAAGACACCACAAATGGGATGTTCTCTGAAATAGAAGCCGTTTATTTCGCGTGTTGAAGCGGTTCGGTAGACAAATGAGCGGTCCTTCATTTTACAAAACCATGCAATAAGCGTTGTCCCCAGCGAACAGGCTTCATGCATATAAATATCCGCGTCGGCCCGGCGAAGTGCTTTCCAGATTTTTCCGCCCTGTAGAATCATGTTTTTGTTGACGTCCAGTGATTTTATCAGTGTGACATCTTCCCGCTGTTCGATTTCGGGCTGGCCATAATCACCGACCACAAACTGCACATCAAAACGGTCGTCTTTGGCCAGTTCGGTTGCGATCAGGTATAAGTCAACTTCGGCGCCGCCAAAGACACTCTGAACATCCGGATTAAAGATCGGATACGCTTTCGGCGAAACAAAACAAACGCGAATTTTTTTTGTTTCAGTTTCCATGGTATTATTACTCAAAGACATTCATTGCCTGATGATAATGTTTCAGTAGATAATCACTGTCCGGGCCGCCGAGATGCGACCACGGCAGCCGCTGTTTTGGGTCATATCCTTTTTGGGCCTCCTGTTCAAGATTGAGTCCGGCGGTTTCAAACGCTTCCTGCCAAATCGTAAGGTCAAAGCCTTCGTTCCACAAGTCAAATTTTGCGCCTTTTCGCCAGGCCGTTTCAATGACCTCACAGAACCGGCGGTCTCCCCGTCCCATGGCCGACTCCAGGATACTGCGGTCGAAAGGGTGAAATTTGAATTGTAAAAACCGTGCCCGCAGTTCGTCTTTGCGGCGAAGAATCAGCCGTCTGGCGTTTTCAAAATAGCTTCGGTCCTTTTGTCCCAGCCAGCCGAAGGGTGTGTGCGGCTTGGGAACCAGCCAACTGACGGCAGCGTTGATGTTGGCCACTTTGCCGTCCACTTCTTTTCGCAGGGACGAAATGGCATACGCCAGGTCAGCGATTTGCGTGATATCGTCTTCGGTTTCGCCGGGAAAGCCCACCATAAAATACAGCTTCACTTTCAAAAAACCCGCTTCAAAGGCCGCACGTACGGCTGCAAATAAATCCTCATTGGTAATCGGCTTGTTGATGAGCATTCGCAAATTTTCGCTTGCCGCCTCCACCGCAATCGTCAACCCGCCTTTCCGCACCGAGGTCATCATCTTCGGCAAAAGCTGCAATTGTTTCTGCACCTTTAAACTCGGCACTGAAACGCCCACATGCCGCGACTCAAAAAAGCCTTGTAATTTTTCCAGCAGTTCATCTAAGTGCGGATAATCCGCCGTGGAAAGACTCAACAGGCTGACGGTATCGTAGCCTGTTGCGGCGTATTGCTTTTTCGCCGCCTCGACGATGGTGTCGACTTTGCGAATGCGTACGGGCTGCCGGCAGAAACTGGCCTGGCAAAACCGACATCGCCCCGGACAGCCGCGCATGATCTCAACGCTGATGCGCTCATGCACCGCCTGCACAAAGGGGACAATCGGCTTTTCGGGAATCGGTGCCGCGTCAAAATCTTTGACGACGGCGTTTTCAAATTGTACCGGCAGACCGTCTATTTTGGTCGTTAGGTAAGAAGGACCGTTGTCATCCGGGCAAACGTCGTAAAACTGCGGTACATACACGTATGAAAATTGTTTTGCGGCCGCAAGCAGAAAATCCTGCTTACTGCCTGCTTGCGATTTAATCGTTCGGTACAATTCGACTAGTTCAACCGTGGCTTCTTCGCCTTCTCCCAGAACGAACATATCCACAAACGCCGACAACGGTTCGGCACAATTGGCCGCCTGTCCGCCGACAATGACAATCGGGTCGTCGTCTGTACGATTTTCCGAACGAATTTCAAGCCCCGCCAAATCCAGCATGTTCAGCAGATTCGTATAACACAGTTCGTTCGTCAGGCTAAATCCAAGGATGTCAAAGTCTCGCACCGCCGCACAGGACTCCAGCGTAAACAGCGGCAGCTTCTTTTGGCGCAAAATGTCTTCGGCGTCCAGCCACGGGGCAAAGGCCCGCTCGGCCGCAATGCCGTCGATTCCGTTAAGAATTTCATACAGGATACCCAGCCCGTTATAACTCATGGCGATTTCGTAAATATCCGGAAAGCACAGCGCAACGCGAACATCACAGGCCGACAAGTCTTTTTTGACCTGATTGACCTCGCCGCCGATATACCGCGCAGGTTTCCTCACGAACGGCAAAAACTGCCGGTCAATATCATCCTTTACGATTTGTATCGCTTTGGGTATCATAGGGGCCTATTATACCCAAGTTCGGTGTAATTGAACAGAACCCGACAATAAAATTCAGGAATTTTATATGCGTCAAACCATCCAAAAGGTCATTTTACTTGTTCTGGCTGGCAGTATTTGCCTTGTCGGCTGCAGACGTCTGCCCCCTAAAGGACAATTTACCATTGACGGCGGCTATCGGCAGGTCATGGGAACCTTTGCCCGAGTCGTGGCCGTTGCCGACACCGAGCCGCAGGGGCGCAGTGCGATTGACGCCGCTTTTGAAAAAATAGACGCCATCGAACAATGCATGAGCGATTATGACCCCAATTCGCTGCTGTCGAAAGTCAATCAGCAGGCATTCCGGCAGCCCGTTGCGATAAACGACGAATTGATGACGGTGTTGTGTGCGTCCATGGAGTGCTATTGTCTCTCCGGCGGGGCGTTTGACATTACCGTCGGCCCCGTCGTACAGCTTTGGCGGCAGGCGAAGAAAAACGATGCGGCTCCCACGCCAAAGCAGTTAGAGCAGGCCCGGCAAGCGGTGGGTTGTCAAAATCTGTTTATCGATACAGAAGGCCAAACTGTTCAATTCGCTAAGGAAGGCATGTTTCTGGATTTGGGCGGTATTGGCAAAGGCTATGCGGTGGATAGGGCGGTCGAGATTCTCCGAACAGCCGGACTCAAAGGCGGCATGGTCGATATCGGCGGAAACCTGCGCTGTTTCGGTACGCCTGCCAATGGCGCTGAACATTGGCTGATTGGCCTGCAGGACCCGGCCAACGATGAAAACATTCTATTGAAACTGAAAATGGATGACCGGGCGGTTGCCACCAGCGGCGATTATCGCCGGTTCGTTGTTCTTGACGGACAGAAACACAGCCATATCATCAACCCCGCCACCGCCGACAGCGCCCAGAGCCTTTCCAGCGTGACGATTATTGCTCCGACCGCCATGGCCGCTGATGCACTTTCGACAACCGTTACGGTCTTGGGCGACCAAAAAGGCTTAGGGCTGATCGAATCCATCACCGACGTCGAAGCCATCCTCATCCCACACAGCGAAAAACTATCATTTGAAAAAACCTCTGCTGCTGACCGGTATATCATGGCCGAATAAAAAAAGCCGACTCAAGAATGAGTATGCGTCTTTGTCATACCGGACTTGATCCGGTATCCAGAAGTTAACGTTATGCTTTAGAGTAAAGGATTATGCCCAAGCCATAAAATATCAGCGATATTTTTTAAAAAGGCAAGCGCGGTAAGGACACATGCAAAACCAATTCCAATACGTTTGATAATGCTTATCTTCTGATTATGCATAATCAAAGCATACCACGTCAACGCTAAACCAATAAGGTTAACCAGTAGATTAGTAAAATCCAGATGACCACAAACACAACATAGAGCTGTAGAATTAAAAAACGAAATTGCAAGTCCAAATAATGCAATCGAAAATGCATATTTTCTTATCATTTTCTTTATACTTCCATCGATTTTTTCTTTGTTTTTGGTTTTTGTCCGGCGGGTCTGTCAGCGGGGGCGTCTTTGCCGCGGAAGACGATGCTGCCGGTGGGGCACTTATCCATCGCCGTTTGTGCGGCTTCCGACAGCTCATATTTCGCAAAATCTATCCGGGCCACGTTGTCGGTTACGCCGAACAGGTCGCTTTGTTTGGCACAGATCCCGCAGCCGATACAGCCGACCTTACAGAACGTGCGGGTGTTCTTGCCGTTTTCTTTACTGCTGCAGGCGACGGTCATCACGATATCCTGTGTAAACGGCACCATCTCAATTAAAAATCGCGGACAGCCCGCGACGCACGCTCCGCAGCCGGTGCATTTTTCATAATCGATTACCGCCAGCCCGTCGATAATATGAATGGCGTCGAATTTGCACCGGCGGACACACCCGCCGTACCCCAAACAGCCAAACGCACACGCCTGCACGTTCGGCTGGGCATTGGCGCTGGTACAGCCGATGATGCCGTCATATTCGGCAAAATAGGTTTTGTCCCGCTCGCAGGCACGGCAATGGATAACCGGCCGCATCGGGGCGCCGCTGCCGGACATCTGCAAGTTCAGTATTTTCGCGATAGCACTGGAGGCATCGCTGCCGCCCGGAGCGCATTTGCCCAAAAGGTTCGGGTCGGCGACCACCGCCTTGGCATACGAGCTGCACCCGGCGAATCCGCATGCGCCGCAATCGATGTTCGGCAGGGCCTTATGCACCTCTTCAACTTTGGGATCGACATCCACCTTCAGCTTAATGCTGGCGATCAGCAGAATCAACGCAAACACCAAAGCCAGCCCCAGCGCCAGCAGCGCTGCCGGCCAGGCTTCATTTAATATTCCAGCAAGTACAACGCTTATCATTCCTTGTTTCCCTGTATACGTGTATTCTTATATTCTTATCGTATCATTCCCGCAAAGCCCATAAATGCCAGTGTCAGAATCCCCGCCGTAATCAGTGTGATCGGCGCGCCCTGCAAACACTGGGGCACATCCGCCAGTTGCAGATTCTCACGAATGCCCGCCATGATGCAGATCGCCATTGTAAATCCGATGCCGGCCCCAAAGCTTAAGACCACTGCTTCCAGCAGGTTATCAATGCCCCACAGGTTGATAAACAAACACAAACCGAGAATTGCGCAATTGGTTGTAATCAACGGCAGAAAGATGCCGAAGCTTTCGTACAGCGCCGGGAAAAATTTCCGCAGGTACATCTCCACTAACTGCACCGCACCGGCAATAACGAGAATGAAGCACAGATACCGCATCACTTCCAGCGAAGTGCCAATCAGGAAGACATGGTCAATCACCCACGTCAGTGTTCCGGCCAGCGTTACGACGAAGGTTACCGCCAGCCCCATGCCGAATGCCATATCGATTCGGCCCGAAACACCCAGATAGGGACAGATGCCCAGAAACTTCGTGAACACCAGGTTGTTGACGATGACAATCCCGACAAATCCCAATAGCAGTGTTTGTAACGTATCCATTGTTAATCTTTCAATTCGAAACTATGCTTTTTTCTTATTGATAATTGCCACCAGTCCCAGCATCAGACCCAGTGTGATAAAGGCACCGACCGGCATTCCCATTCCGGCCCACGGCACAAATGCATCCGGCATCACCGGCATTTCAAACCACTTGCCCGTTGCCAGCACTTCACGGATTGATGCCAGCACGCATAACGCCAGTGTGAATCCGGCGCCCATGCCCAGTGCATCGATGATACTGACGACCAGCCCGTTTTTGCTGGCGCATGCTTCGGCCCGTCCGATGATAATGCAGTTGACGATAATCAGCGGAATATACGGCCCTAACGCCGCACTCATGTCCGGCAGATAGGCCTTCAGTGCCAAATCCGCAATCGTCACCGCCGTGGCGATGGTCAGTGTAAACATCAGGATGCGCACGTGCGGTTTTAACTGATGCCGCAGCAAACTAACGACAATGTTTGAAAACAACAACACGAAGATAACGCTCAGACCCATGGTGAGAGCCGGCTTGACCGCCGCGGTAACCGCCAGCATCGGACACATTCCCAACAGCAGCCGCAGCACCGGGTTATTATCCCAGATTCCCGCAAAAAATGTTTTATTTAATGATGTTTCGTTGGACATCTCTTTCGCACCTTTTAACTGATAACTGTTTACTGGTTACTGTAACAGTCCTTCTTCTGTCATCTTTTCTTTAATCGGCAGCAAGAACATGTTAAATGTTTTTACCACCGCTTCACTGGTCACTGTTGCGCCGCTGATAGCAATGATTTCGCTGTCGATTTTTTCAGGGTTGCCGATTTTCGACAGTGTTAATTCAGCGACCGGCGTTCCAATAAACTGCGGCTGAAAAAAGCCGCCGTCTTCGGGTTTAATCGTGATCTTATCGCCGAATCCCGGCGTTTCATTACTGCCCAGCACGCCGAATCCCGCCATTTTTTCAAATGCCGCATCCACGCCGACTACCAGCTTGATCTTATCAGCAAATCCCGAACCTTCACAGACAAACGCCCAACCTACCAGGTTGCCGTTTCTGTTCAGAGCCTTCTTGACTTGAACATCGTACGTTTTTCCTTTACCAATATCGATGGGTGCACTTTTTAAAGCAGTCTCGAAAGTTGTTGCATCGGTCAGAAGTCCGCCCGCTAAGGCATTAAACTTATTCGTTTCATTGTTTTTGATTTTGGGACTCCACGCATAATTCAATGAAGCCAACAACGTGCCGAAAAGGATGGCCGAAACCATCAGCAGCCAGCTTTGCTGCAGGAAGAAGAGAATCGGATTTTTTGGTTGGCTATTGGACATGGGGTTTGCCTCCTGCCGGAATCAGTTTACAGGCCCGGTCAATCAAGGGCGATACCGCGTTCATAATCAGCACCGCATACATCACACCTTCGGGGTATTCACCGACAAAACGAATCAGCATAATCAGCGCTCCGACACCGACACCGAATATCCACATGCCTTTTGCACTGAGCGGTGCGGTGACCGGGTCGGTTGCGATAAAGAACGCACAAATCAGCATACCGCCTCCGAACAACTGCACAAACGGCATACTGTATTTATCCGGATTAATAAGGTAGAAGATTTCTGCAAAGACAAACGCGGCAATCAGGACAGCCGCGGGAATATGAAATGTAATCGTCCGGCGTATCAACAGGTACACACCGCCGAGAAGCAAGGCAAACGAACTGGTCTCGCCCAGACACCCGCCGACATTTCCCCAGAACGTACCCTTGAGCATCGCATTGACCTCTTTGACATCGGCCTTGCCTTTAATCGCCGATTTGGCCCACGCTAAGGGGGTTGCCTGTGTAACAGCGACGGTATTGGTTGCGCTGATTTTCGGCATCTGTGTATCCACTGTTGCCGGAACTGTCCACGTTGTCATTAACATCCCAAATGAAGCAGTCAAAAATGCCCGCGCTGCCATTGCCGGGTTAAAGATATTGGCGCCAAGACCGCCGAACAGCATTTTACAAATGACGATTGCAAAAGCGCTGCCGATGACCGCGGCCCACAACGGAATCGCCGGCGGCAGCGAAAACGCCAAAATCAGGCCCGTAACAACGGCACTAAGATCACCCAGCGAGTTTGGCTTTTTACGGATAAGATTGCATATCCATTCACTGGCCATACATGCGGTTACACAGGTGAGGATGACCCCAACCGCCTGCAGGTGAAAAAACCAGATCGCCGCGGCCATTGCCGGCGCCAGTCCAATGATGACATCGCCCATGACACCGCGCGTCGAAAGCTTTTGGCTGATATGCGGTGCCGGTGAAACTGTTATCTTGCTTAACATCGAGTTATATTCCTTAGTTTACTCACTGATAACTGCTGACTGATTACTGGTAACTGTTATCCAAGGCGTTTTTTCTCGCGGGCTTTCAATATTTTACCTGTTTTGATATACCCGGTGATTTCGATATTGGCCGGACATACATAACTGCAGCAGCCGCATTCGATGCACGCCGACAGATAATAGTTTTGTGCAATATCCATCCGGAAATGTTTGACGGCATGGGCAATCTTCGTCGGGTTTAAATGCTCCGGGCATACTGAAAGACACCGCCCGCACCGAATGCACGGAGTCTCTTGTTTTTCATATTTGGCTCTTGTCACGGCGGCTTTGGTCAGAAACGTCAGCGCACCGCTGGTCTTCGTCAGCGGCGTCGATAGGTCTGCAATGGCAAATCCCATCATCGGTCCGCCCATGACGACTTTGGCGGCGGTTTCGGTCAATCCGCCGCAGTGGGCGATAAGGTTTTCGACTCGCATCCCAATGGGGACATAATAGTTTCCCGGTTTTGCGATCGCACATCCGGCAACGGTTACGACCCGATGCGTCAACGGATTCCCGGTCATTACCGCCTCGGCAATCGCGGCACAAGTCGCCACATTCAGCACACAAATCCCGATGGTTGGCGGAATACTGCCGGTGGGAACGGTTTTACCCAAAACGGACTTGATGAGCTGCCGCTCGCCGCCCTGGGGATATTTGGTTTTGACCGGAACGACCTGAATGTCGCCGATGTCGCTGCGTTCTTGGATGGCATCCGTGATAACGTTTATTGCTTCCGGCTTATTATCCTCGATACCGATACGGATTTTTTCGCATTCAGCCGCTTTGGCCGCCAGCCGAATTCCCGCCAGCATTTGCCATGTCCACTCCAGCATGACCCGATAGTCACAGGTAATAAATGGTTCGCACTCACAGGCATTGATGACCAATACTTCCTTGGGCATGGCCGGATTGGGTTCGATTTTTACCCGCGTGGGAAATCCGGCACCACCCATGCCTACAATGCCCGCATCTTTCACGGCTCTGCAGATTTGCTCAACCGTATAGTCATTCGGGTCAAAGTTTTTATCAAATCGGGTGTTGACTGGTTGTTTCGGCGCATTCCCTTCTTCAGCCGTCTCAATGATGACGGCCATTGTCCTGCCGATAACCGGATGGGGTTCCAGTGTAATGTCTTTGACCGTTCCATTGACCGGCGAGTGAATCGGGGCCGAGACAAAGGCGTCCGATTTACCGATGACCTGTCCGGCCGTAACAGTGTCTTTTTTTGCCACCGTCGGCACACAAACGGCCCCAAGGTGCTGACTTAGAAGAACGGCCACCTGTTTTGGGACGGGCACGACCTCGATAGAGCTATTTTCACTAAAGTGTTTATTTTCCGGCGGATGTGTGCCGCCCGGAAATGTAAATTTACCGCGAATGTCCGCCATAAAACTTACCTTTATTTACAATGTTCTATTTTTAGACGGGCGTCGAATCGCCCGAATTAAAAAAAGTACGGTTAATGTTACTGCCAAAGCAGCCAGAAAACCGACGATGGTTAGCATTTTACTTTCAAATCGGTCTCGCAGGAGCTTATCAGCGGCAACAAGGGAAAGGATAAACACCACTATCGGTGTCAAAAACGCCGCAATGACCTTCCAGACGATGTTCGGTCCTTCGGCTTTGCCTAATTTCTCAAAAGCCCGTCCGCATCGATCTTTTTGGTTGCATCCGGAACAATTGTTTGTGTCGTTATCCATATCTGCCGAAAGATTAAAACCGTGTTTATAGTACAAAAAACAGCAGCTTTCAAGGAAAAATTATGAAATATACTTATCGTTTGTATTACGAGAAGGCTATCGGGGTGACATCTATGAATGGTAAGATATAATACAGAATGAGTAAAATGTGAAATACAGGGCAACGTTCCCGACTAACCGGCATACGATTGCCAAACCATCAGGGCACAAGATTCTCAAATCCTGCTAGGTTTAGAATGCGTGCCGGTTCCTCCGGCATCCCGGTCCGATTCGAAAGGTAAGCGGCCTCAATCACGGCAAAGGTTTTCAAATCGCAGCCGTAGGGCGGATAGAGCGTGTGATTTTTTGGGTCGAGCAAACTCATGGCTAAATTTTCAAGCATCCGCTGTTGGGCGGGAATCCCGTCTTTGGGGTATTTCACCTTCTTTGACGTCTTGCTGGTATTTTTGCCGATGACGACCGCCTCGTCCGTGGCGGTTAGATGCTGGAGCTTTCCGTGGACTCGCAGATGGTGTCGGGCCGGACCGAGTGTTCGGCTGGCGCAAAGCTGAGCGATGAGATTATCCGCAAACTGCATCGTTAAAATAGCGGTATCTTCGGTCAGACTCAACCGTTGACTTTTGTCCGGAGCCTGGTTGATTGTTAAAGCATAAACCCGCTGCGGCAGACCAAAACAAAGCACCAGTTCATCAATCAGGTCGTAACAGTTCTGCAGCAAAACGCCGCCGCCGGCGGTTTTGGGGTCATTGAGCCATCGCATGGCCGGGGCGATTTCTACTGTGGGTACATGACATACCGCTGAAATCAGGTGCCATGCCTGTTCCGTGTCCGGATGGGTCACATATTTAAGAAAATGGTTATACGGCAGACTGAACCG
>JADHXS010000057.1 GCA_016782835.1 Phycisphaerae bacterium
CGGACTTGTACAAAAAGGTGTGTGAAGCTGCGACAAAGCTGGATGACCAATACAATCTTGACGGCAGCCGCATTTTATATCTGGCTGTTCCGCCGTTTCTCTATGCGACAATTATTGAAAACATCGGTCAGTTCCGATTAATGTGTCCTGCCGCATCGGGGCGTTTGGAAAACATCCGGCTGGTCATCGAAAAACCATTCGGGCATGATTTGGACAGTGCCCGCGAACTGGACCAAAAACTGCATTTGTATTTTAACGAATCACAGATTTACCGCATCGACCATTACCTGGGGAAAGAGACGGTTCAGAACATTTTGATGTTTCGTTTTGCCAACAGTATTTTCGAACCGGTCTGGAATCGCAATTTTATCGAAGATGTGCAGATTACGATTGCGGAAAAAGTCGGCGTCGAGCACCGCGCCGGGTACTATGACAAAAGCGGGGCGTTGCGGGATATGTTTCAAAATCACATGCTGCAAATGCTGGCGCTGGTGGCAATGGAGCCGCCCGTTTCGTTTGCGGCCGACAGCGTGCGGGACGAAAAAGTCAAATTGCTGCGGTCAATCCGGCCGATTCCCGCCCAGACGGTTGATGCCTTATTTATCCGCGCTCAGTATGGCCCCGGCGTAGTCGACGGCGAAAACGTTTGCAGTTATCAACAGGAGAAGGGGGTATCGGAAAATTCAACGACCGAGACCGTTGTGGCCGGAAAACTGTATATTGATAACTGGCGATGGAAAGGGGTTCCGTTTCATCTTCGGTCGGGAAAGCGGCTGGACCAAAAATTGACGGAGATTGCCATCACGTTCAAGCAGGTTCCGCACTCGATGTTTGATTCAGCCGGTCTTGACCAAATCCCGGCCAATACCCTGCGATTTCAAATTCAGCCGGAGGAGGGGATTTATCTTGGTCTTCAGGCAAAACGCCCGGGTTCCAAAATCTGTATGAGTACGCTGGAAATGGCGGTCGATTATCAAAAGGTCTTCGGCGTGAAAATGCCCGAGGCCTATCAGCGGCTGCTGCTGGACTGTATGCTCGACGATCAGACACTGTTTACCCGTTCTGACAGCATCGAAACGGCGTGGAAACTGCTGATGCCGATACTCAGCTCATGGGAGGGTCGCGAGGAAGGACTTCGGAAATACCCCGCCGGGTCCTCGATAAACGACATAGTCAATTCAACGAAAAAGTAAACATTCTGACGATACCACAATCAATGATTCATCTCAAAGTGTGCATTTTATTGAGGGAAAAATACACATTGTTGTGAAATATAACACGATATTTGTTGATTTTCGTTCTTTTTTGTGTATGATTTTTGCCGTCGTGTATTGTGTTAGCATATAAACTGAAAAGGTTTACGGGTCCGGCTGAACAACAATTTAGAATAAGGTGGTGTAGATGATTATGAACAAAAAATGCATCATTCGTTTATCGCGGTACAAGAATGCCCTCAAACGGCTCAAAGCGCTGGGATTTGTGAAGGTCTTTTCAGGCAATCTGGCCGATGCCACCGGTGTGACGAGTTCGCAGGTCCGCAAGGATTTTTCGCTGTTCGGAATCACAGGCAATCGCCGGGGCGGCTACAAAGTCGATGAATTGATTGCGAAGATTCGCGGCATTCTCGGCAAAAATGAACTGCAGAAAGTCGTCATTGTGGGGGTGGGCAATATCGGAACGGCCTTGCTGCGCTATAAAGGTTTTCAGGCGGGGGGGATTCGGATTATCGCCGGGTTTGAAAGCGACCCCGCCAAATATGCCCCCAATGCGGAGGTGCCGATTTTTCCCATGGATGATTTCGGCGAATTCGTCCGAAAGCACGATGTCAGGATCGGGATTCTGGCGGTGCCGGATGCGGCGGCGCATCAGGTTTCGGAGGTCATGATTTTGGCCGGCATCAAAGGCATATTAAATTTTGCCCCGATTCAGCTTCGCGCTGCCGATGATGTGGTCATCAGCAATATCAACCTCGAAGTGGAACTGGAAAACCTTATCTACTTTGTCAACGCACAGGGCAAAACCGGGAAATGATTTAAGGATACCGGGACTCAAGAAGATTGAATTCCTCCGGATGGCTGTTTCAAATCTGGGTCCCGGCTCGGGGGCCGGGATGACAGTTTGAATTGGGTTCGATTGGGTTCGTTTTTTGGGCAGTGAGCCGTTATCAGTTATCAGTAAAGAGTTATGTAATAACCACTTAGTGCGATTTTGTAAATTCGGAAATTGGGTTCGTTTGTCAAAAAAAGCCTTCGGGGCAAGGCCCCCTTCGGCTTTAAGAATACAGGAATACAAGAATACAGAACTCAGGAATTCGTTTATCGTGTCACTGCCGTTTCACGCTTTTATTTGCTTCTTCACTTAATTTTCAAATAACACTTTAATTTTGCGTATTATATCATAAGTTAGATAAAAATCAAACAAATTTTTAATATTTTCAGACGCAGATTTACGCAGAATTTTTTGACAGGATTAACTGGATTTACGGGATATATATTTAACCACCTATGAAGAACTCATAGTCAAGTTATTTATTCTCTGTTTCACATGAATTTTCTTTGAGGGCATCCATGCGACTTTCTATTTTCTTACCAACCTATTTTAATCACGAAGGACACGAATCCCGATGCATATCGGGACACAGATTACACAGATATACACCGATTATTTTGCCACAGAGGGCACCGAGAACGGAGAGGTCGAATCACCGGATCGTTTTTGACGCTCCACAGGTTAAGTTCGGCAGGATATGCTCTAAACACGTTTGTGCGCTACCCTACCAAACTTACCCTGCCGTCACTACCGTGCCGGGCGATTCTTGAGCTATATTGTCTCTTAAAGGAGTATGCTTTCCCGATAGATCGGGATGTGCCAGTCAACCGGCTTTTAATCAGCCGGCTTCCAGCCGGGGCGATTCTTTTAAATGTATAATGTATCCCGATGTGTCGGGAGTAGATTGTAAAATGAGGCGGATTTCTGTCGTATATCTGGGAAAATTTGGAAATTTTGGGGAAATATTCAAGAAATTGTCTATTTCCTATTTTCTATTGCCTATTTTCGAGTTGAAAGGTATAATTTTGCTTTGTTAGAGGGGCCTGTCTCTTCGTTGGGGCGGGTTTAAAGGACGGCATCATAGATTTCACACCAAACAGGGCAAGGGAAAATAAGAATCACGAATCACGAATCAGGAATTAAGAAGTGAGAAGTGAGAATTAAGAATTGTGGAGGCCCTTCGGGCGACTGTTTAAAATAGGAGAAATAAAACGGTGAAAAAGGAATCTTGATAATTTTTAATTCTAAATTTTGAGTTTTGAATTATCGAGGCGGCTTTGCCGCGGGAGCTTAATTTTTTCCATTCCAGACAGCATCGGAGTTTTGAAAACTGAAAATTGTTGAAGGGATATTTAAATAGGTACCTAAGCCCTTTAATTTATCCAGAATGTTAAATTAAACGGAAGGTAAAAGACAGTAGTTCTTTTAGCGGAAGTCATATAATAATGGCAAAACAGACAAGAAACAGATGTAACTTCAAGAGTTTGCATAAAGAGTTGCTCAGCACCTGTAGCAGATTGATTGCTCGGTTAAATAAGGCAGAAGAAACTATGACGGCTGGTCATGTTCATCAACTAGCGAGTCAGTTAGTTCCAAGTGTTTCGCCTGGTGGTGTTATTACTATTGATACAAATGTAGATAGCGATGACTTAAGAATACTGACTCATGCGTTCATTATACAAGAATGGCACCTTTTTTTAGACAATGTATTTGCGGAAGTTATCGCATATAACCTTTTGCACACAACAATGCCTGGCTTTTCCAAAATGAGTATTAAAGTCGATTTTAATGACATAGATTTAAGTTCAGCATCTAAAGCTAGGAAATGCATTTGCGGCAAACTAAAAGAGGCGTTTTCTTTTGAAGGCTATGATGAGAAAATTGATATAATAAAAAAGCTTATTGATCTACAACCCTATTTTGGCACCGAATTACCTTTTATGAAGAAAAGTGTGATTGTGAGAAATATTTTTCAGCATCAAAAAGGGGAAGTTTATCCCAGTGATTTAACAAGACTTGGCGGTAGCCTGACTCTTCTGAATGATGCAAATACCTCTGTGTCATTCAATGTTGGAGATAAGTTGAAAATAAGTAAAGCAGAAATCAAAGAACTTTATAAGATGTTAAATAATATAACTAATAATTTACAGGTGAAATAATGAAAAGTGTAATATTCGCATTGGCAGATAGTGTAAATACGTATGAAGGTGGAAAACTTGTGATCTCTGGTACGTTTGATCGGATTATTAGTACAGATGTGCCTTTCACCTTTAGACCATTTGGCATCGCAATAAAAATTTTTGGAGAAAAAAAAGATTATGGAAAAAGCTATGATGCTGAACTTACTATAAGAAAGAAAGGTTCTAATAGAAAGAATATAGAGATACCGATTAATATTCAATTTAAAAAACCATTAAGAACTGTCGGTTTGATTCATGCCGTATTAGCCTACAATATTATGAGTATCAATTTTGAAGTATTCGGAATTCATGTCGTTGAAGTACACGTAAAGAATGTTTCTAATAGAAAAAAATTATTAGCTTCGATTGACTTCCTTGTTGAAAAAGGTGATATCCAATATAATGCTATTCCCAAAAAGTCTACTGCTAAAAAGCGGAAGAAAAAATAATGGGGAGCAGGTCAGGATTCTTTGTTTTTCTTTCATGGGCATACTAATATGAACACGGCTATTGATATTTCAGTGATGGATGACGAATTATGTAAAACAGTATTGTGGCCCTTAAATAAATTTTTTGGTTTGAATAAGGGTTGTTATGTGAGTGTTTTATGGCGGTGTTTTTTGTTTTTGGGTATTCCACCACTCATCCTAATAGCTGTAAGTTGGCATGAGCAAACACTTTTCATAGAGGGAGCGGATGTAGGCCTTTTAGAGCATTTCGGTTTTTTAGTTTTTTTCATAATACATGGCCTTTTGATATTATTGCTTCCAAGAACTATTGATAAATGTTCTAATGCATTTAAGCATGTTAACGGAACGATTGATTATTTTGAAGTTCAGGAGCAGAAAGTTGAAGGGGAAGTCGAAGCATTTTTTAATAGAATCAATAAATTCATAAATTTAGCAAAGTATAGCAAAATAAAGTTATTAGCTATATTTGTTGGTGTAATTTCTGTGATATATAATGCTTTTAATACGATTGCACCGGAAAAGGTCTATCATCATGGTGTGTGGGATGGCCTTGACCACATAGGTGGTTATATTGCAGCGAAAATATATTTACTGTTCACATGGGGCTTTATATTGCCCATAATAATTTACGCTTTTTTTGTCAGCTGTATTTTAATTTTCTACATTTATTCCCATCTTTCAAAGATAGGTCCTTCCGGAGTAGTTCTTGTTCGCCCATTAAGTCCTGACAAAGTTGGAGGTTTAAAACATATTAATGAGGCAATGATTTCCATTGTAATAAATATATTCCCTCTAGGTTTGTTTACTGTGGCATTGATATTTGTGCATGGTCTGACATTGCCGTTGATTGTTTGGACGACAGGGTGGATAGTGCTTTTGTGTGGTATTTTTTTTCTTCCGTTGTCTTCTGTTCATGTGGCAATGAGTAAGCGAAAGCAGTTGATTGTCGGAGAAATAGAAGATAAGTTTAACAGGCTAAATGATAAATTAAGACAAATGTTACGTGATGATAGTAGTAAAGAGGATATAAGGCTTGCTGAGACTTTAAAAAGCATGGAACAGTTACATACTGCATATAGAATAGCCGAAAAAATGCCGATTTGGCCCTTTGATTTTAGTAGTCTTGCCAAGTTTTCGTCAGTTCTTATTGTCCATATGGTTCTAACAGTGGTTAGTGGACTTGTAGGAAAAATTCTGTGATTGATTATCCAAGCAGTCGAATATTATTTTTCTGATTTTATTCGTACTCGTGGAATAAGTGGAATAAGAAGATGGGCACCAGAGAAAATAGTTATAACGATCATTAGTGTGTAGGTGATGATGGTGAACCAGTCTCCCCAGGGTCTTGAGACATAGGCCCAACCGATGATGACGGTTCCGATGCCGAATGACTGGAGGAACATTTTGAGTTTGCCGGACCAGATGGCAGCAAAATTAATACCGCGGGATTCACCAATATGCCTTACTGTCTGGACGATGATCTCACGCGCCAAAATTATTACCGGTGTCCCCCAGCGAATCACATCCAGCGTCATTTCTGAGAAGCCGAAGCATTTCATTAAGGGCTGGTTGACCCAGGCAAAGCAGAAAAAGGCCCCGCAGACGAGAAATTTGTCGGCGAGGGGGTCGGCGGTACGGCCGAATTTGCTCGTCACCTCGAACTTGCGGGCCAGGAAGCCATCGACGATGTCGGTCAGGCCGGTTACGACAAAAAGAATGAACGCACCGAGCAAGAGGTCGGCGGGCTTTTCGCCGACTTTCGGGGCATGGATGATGAGGGCCATGATGACGACGGTCATCACCAGCCGCCCGACGGTCAGGGCATTTGGGATGTGCCGGATGATACCTTTTTTCCGCGGTTGTTCCATGATGAAGAGATTATAGCGTTAAAATTGTATATTGTAAATTGTAAATTTGACGATTGAAGACCGACTAAAAGCTAAAATCTGAGGTCTGAAATCTGATATCTTATATCTGCTCTACGAGGAAGTCGTAACCGTCGCGGCCGGTAACTTTGGCTTGGATGAATCGCCCGGTGTGGGCGGTGCAGTTTTGAATAATGCAGACACTGTCAACATGCGGGGCCTGCCCGTAATAGCGGCCGATCGCGTGGTCGTCGTATGTTTCATCCACCAGCACGGACAACTGGCGCCCGAGTTGTGCGTCCATCTTTTTGAAGATGATTTGCTGCTGGAGGCTCATCAATTCATCGACTCGCCGGTCTTTAAGCTCATCGGGAATCGGATTTGGCAGTTGGGCTGCGGGGGTGTCAATCTCCGGGAAGAACGGGAAGCAGCCGAGTGCATCAAACTGTGCCCACTCGACAAAGTCCAGCAGTTCGTCGAACTGTTGCTCGGTTTCGCCGGGGAAGCCTGTGATGACCGTTGTACGCAAAACGACATGCGGCATGGCGGCGCGCAGCTTTTCAATCAGTTTGAGTGTGTGTTCTTTGGTATCGGCCCGCCGCATCGATTTGAGGATGGTATTGTTGATATGCTGAATGGGCATGTCGATATACGGCAGGACTTTCGGACTTTGGGCGATACAATCGATGAGGGCGTCGTCAATGCCGGCCGGATACAGGTACATCAGGCGAATCCATTGCAGGGCCGGAATTTTTTGGAGCCCCTCTACCAGATGGGACAACCCGTTTTGGATTTTGATGTCTTTGCCGTAATAGTTGCTGTCCTGAGCGATGAGGCTCAGTTCGACCGCGCCGAAATTGACCAGTTCCCTCGCCTCGTCCAGTACGATGTCCATCGGCTTGCTGCGAAACGTTCCGCGAATCGCGGGGATAGTGCAGAATGCGCATTTGCGGTCGCACCCTTCGCTGATACGCAGATAGGCCCAGTGCTGCGGGGTGATGAGCAGTCGCCCACGGTCGTCGTGAATAGAGATGCCGGCTGGTTGCAGATAAGTCTTCGGCGAGGCGGTTTTTTCTATATCCAGACAGTCGACAATGATTTCGGCAATCCGGTCCCGTGCGGCCAGTCCGACAATCGCGTCGATGTCGGGCACTTCGTCGGCCAGCGTCTGTCCCATACGCTCCGAGAGGCAGCCGGCAACGATGACCTTTCGGATGCGTCCCTTTTTCTTTTGGCTGATAGCTTGGCGGATAGCGTCCAAGGCCTCTTCTTTGGCCGGGGCGATGAAGCCGCAGGTGTTAATAACCACCACATCCGCATTGTCGGGGTCGGGGCTGATGATGAAGTCAGCCTCGCCGATGCGGGCGAGCATGGATTCGCTGTCCACGATATTTTTGGGACATCCCAGCGCGACAAATCCCACGGTAACCGTTTTTTTTCTGTTTGTTTGGGCCATAGTTTTCCAAGAATAGCAAAAACCGAGCCAAAAATCCACTATGAATCCGGCAGGGGGTAATGATAACATTTTTCGAAGGATGCAATATTTTTGTTGTCGGAATACGTCTAAACCAACAAGTGACGGATATCGGCTTGGGTTGTCTTATAAGAGGATTGAGATAAATCCATCATTATTTTCAGAAAAGTCCTGTTCCTTGCCGATAAACTGATGTATAACCTAGAGTGTGTCTCATTAGGTGCGGATAGATCAACCTTTTTTAAAATTAAGACTGTAAATGACGTTTAGCAAAGATTTTCTGATTATTTTAGCCGGCCTTTGGCTGACGATGGTGCTGGGTGGGTGTGGTGAATTTTTCCATAAGAAGACCACGGAACTCGAGTCCAAGGTGGTCATTCGCGATATCAGCCGGGTCCATGAAAATCCGCATGTCGGCAATCCCTTGCCCCAGGTGTATCGTCAGGGGCCTAAAAGACTTCAGGTTACCGATGGCGTCAAACTTTTCTATTTTACCAAATACATGCCGGTTGGGGATTTGAACTACACGGATAAGGACAAGAATAAAGAAAAAGGGGTTCACGGGTATGGCGGGACGATTCGGGATTTGGGTTTCAAGGTCAGTACCCATCCGAGTACCAACCAGCTTATCATTCATTGTGCTGATAACGGAGAATGTGACCGGGTCCTTGAGTATCTGAAAAAAACGGATGTGCCGCCTATTCAGATTCATATTGACTGTCTGATCCTGGAACGGTTCGGAGATGTGACCAAAGACTGGGAAACGACGCTGTTGATTGAAAACTTTTTGGGGCAGGAAATCACGATAGGTGCCGGGAAGTATCCCCAGCCCGCTTTTCCGGGGGCGGCTCTGCGGGAAAGCCGGCGGAGTGAGTTCGGCCTGGATTTTGGTTACTGGATGAATCAGGGAGTTACGGGCCATCAGGTTCGGGCCGTGGTGGACATGTTAGAGTCTCGCGGCTACCTGAAAATTCTCATGAATCCTACGCTGGAGGCCGTGAACGGTAAATCAGCGCAGGTTCGGATTATGGATCGTGCGCCGATTGAAAAAACGGTTACGGAAAGTAACGATAATGTCTATACGGTTACGGATTATAAGGAAGTTTCTGATACATTGACGGTTACGCCTTATGTTTATGCGGACGGTTCGGTCGGGCTCAAGACGAATATCGTAATCGGTTCCAAATCAAAGCCCGAAGGCGTTGTCCAGACGTCCATCATTACCGAACGTTCGATTGATATTGCGGAAAATCGAATCGAGCCGGGGAAAAGTCTTGTGATCGGCGGGATGCGGAAAGCGGAAAATCGTTCGGTGATTCGGGGGATTCCGTTTTTCAAAGACCTTCCTCTTATCGGCATTTTGTTCTCGAGTAAGGATTTTGAAGAGAATGCGACCGAAATCGTTTTCATTCTGACGCCCAGTATCTCTTCGGGCGGAGTGGAGTATCATGAGATGGCCGATTTTGTTCGGGAGAAGTTCGAAACGCCGAAGCATGTGTCTGATTGGGATGAGTTGATGACGGATCCGATGGGAACCAAGGCCTATTCCAACCTGGTTGGTAAAGAGGCGGATATTGCAGAAGCGGAAAAGGTTCGTTTGCAGGTGCAGACAGCAGAAATGAGCCGGCAGGCCCGTGCTGAGCGGCTTCGTGCCGAAAAGGCGATTCTCGAAGCTCAGGCGATGCGGACTCAAGCTCAGCAGGCCCAGGCTTTAATCGATAAAGCCGAAGCAGAGAAGAAGGCTTCAGACGCTCAGGTTGCGGCTGCTGCCAAGGAGGCTCAGGCCCAGCAGGCAAAAGCCTCGCAGACCCGGACCCAGATAGAAAAAGCCGTCAAAGAAGCCCAAGAAGCCAAGGCACAAGCTCAAAAAGCGAAGAAAGACCTTGAAAACGCCCGGCGTAAGGCCAATGAACTTTCAGAACAAGTCAAAAAGAATCGCGAGCAGACAGAGAACATTCGCAGGCAAATTCAGGAATTAGAGAAAAGCCGGACATCGGGTGAGGAAGAACAGGGCAGCGACAGCCCCCAAAATTGATTATTATATGAGACTGAACAGAGATACAATGTATAGAGAATTAACCCGGTTGGTTGTGTTGGGATTCATTTTGTCGGCGGTCGGCGGTTGCGGGGATTTCTTTGCTGAAAAGTCAACCGAGATTGAATCCAAGGCGATTCTTGAGGAGTTGGGGCAGGTTCGGGAGAGTCCTCACACCCAAAATCCGTTGCCGGCGGTGTACCGTCAGCCGACGCAACGATTGGCGATCAAAGACGGCGTAAAGATTTTTTATTTTGCGAAAAATCATCCCGTTTCAGATTTGGCGACATTGGTTGCCCAGCAGATGGACGTGCAGTCCACCGTCAACCCGGCGACCAATCAGGTGGTGGCGTTCTGTAAAGATGACGCCCAGGCGGATGCGGTTCAGCAGTATCTGGAGTTGGTTGATGTGGCTCCCGTTCAGGTGAATGTGGACTGTTTAATTCTCGAGCGGTTTGGCGATATCACGATGGACTGGGAAACGACGCTTCTGGTTGAGAATTTACTTGGAGAAGGGGTGACACTTGGAGAGGGTAAATATCCTGACCCCGCTTTTCCGGGGGCTTCGCTGCGTGAAACCGAACGCAGCAATTTCGGACTTGATTTCGGGTACTGGATTGACCAGGGAGTTAACGGGCATCAGGTTCGTGCGGTCGTGGATACGCTGGTGTCTCGGGGGTATTTGAAAATTCTGCTGAATCCTCAACTGGAAACGATTAACGGGCAGAAAGCTACGGTGACAATCAGGGACTACGCTCCTATTGAGGAAGTCCGGACGGGTAATGCCGGTGCCAGCAGCGTGTATAACATTACCACGTATGTCTGGGTTGAAAATACGTTGACGGTGACGCCGTATGTTTATTCGGACGGTTCCATCGGATTGGTGACGGATATTAAGATCGGTTCGCGTTCCAAGCCCGAAGGCGTGGTTCAACGCGCCATCATTACCGAACGTTCAATCAATGTCGAGGAAAACCGGATTGAACCGGGAAAAAGTCTGATTATCGGCGGCATGCGCAAAAGCGAAAAGCGCTCTGTGGTTCGCGGGATTCCGTTTTTGAAAGATTTACCGCTTCTTGGGATTCTGTTTTCCAGTAAAGATTTTGAAGAGAAGGGGACGGAGATTATTTTCATCCTGACGCCGAGTATTTCCTCGGGCGGGATTGATAACAGCCTGATGGTTGATCAAATCCGCAAACAATATGCCGAACCGGAATACAAGAAAGGGATGATAGGGCCTTTTAGCAAAGACGCTTATACCGGTGTGCTTGAGAAAGAAGCGACGAATGCGGAATTAAAACGTGTTCAGGCGGAGCTGGAACTGGAGCAGGCCCGGCTTGAGGCCCAGACAGAGAAAGAACGGGCCAATCGTGCCGCTGAACAGGCGAAAACGTTGAAACAACAGGCACAGGAGCTTCAGAAAAAGGCTCAACAAGCTCTTGAGGCAGCTCAAAAAGCGGCCGAGCAAGCTGCTGCCGCTGCCAATCAAACGCAAACTGAAAAGGGGAAGGCCGAGCAGTTAGAACAGCAAAAACAGCAGGCAATGGAGGCCGCTCAAAAAGCCTGCGAGCAAGCAGATGAAGCGGCTCGGCAGTCCTCACAAGCCAGTCAGCAAGCGCAGCAACTCCAACAACAAGCTCAAGAGGCCCAGTTACAGTTGGGAAAAGCTCGCAAAGCTGCAGAAGAGGTTAAAAAGAAAGCGGCCGATCGCAAGGCAGCAGAGGAAGAGGCCGGGAAAACGGCGGGGAATGAAACGGCTGCCGAGCAGCCAAACATGTAAAAGCCGAGCGACGTAAGTCGCCGGATGGGATACCCTGTGCCTGACATATCGGGCGACTCCCGTCGCCGCGCTTTTATTGCCACACTTTTGCTCGAGACGATCATACACGAATCTGTGAATGGTTATTCGGATTCAAGTTGATGCGGCAGGTCTTCAAGGGGGCATCCGGCGCAAAAAGGTTTTCGTTTGCAGTGTTCTTTGCCTAATTGAACGATAAGGGCGTGGTATTCGTTAAAAAGCTGCGTTTTCCTGTCAAGGCAGGAATGAAACAACTCCTGAATCTCCTGATAGCCGCATCCCGGCTCCAGCAGTCCGTGCCGGCCGAAGATTCGAGCCGTATAGGCATCCACGACAAAGACGGGTTTATCGAAGGCGTACAGACAAATGGAATCGGCGGTTTCCGGGCCGATGCCCTTGATGGCCAGAAGCTGCTGTCTGAGCGTTGACGTCGGCAATGGTTGCAGATTTTCAACGGAGCCGTCGTGTTTTTCGAAGAGCCAATCGAGGAAATTTTTGAGTCGCTGAGCTTTCAGGTTAAAATAACCGGCCGGGCGGATGAGCGGGGCAATTTCGTCGGCGGATATCGTATGGAGTTTCTCCGGCGATAAACATTTGTTTTCCTTTAAATTCACAATCGCTTTTTCGACATTGTTCCAATTAGTGTTTTGGGTTAAAACGGCCCCGATGATGATTTCAAAGCAGGTTTGGCCCGGCCACCAGTGCTGCGGGCCGTAATGGCGGTAGAGACGTTCGTAAATATCCATCAATTTTCGTCGGCTCATGGAAGGCGATCCTTATGGTTATTCTATATGTTTTTTTCTTTCACTTTTTGTCCGTTTGATTATACTTTCTAAAACCCTGAAATCAAAAACCTTTTTAACTTTTGGAACGTGTGGTGAGCCGACGCTATAACCGACAACCTGTTTTTGGACAATTGGTCCCGAGTCTTCCGAATTCATACACGGAACGGACGAGCCGGCCGATCTATGCGCTGATTTATTTGCTGGTTTTTTTAGTGCTGTATGAAATCGGGATTTTCTTTATCCAGCCGGAAGTCTTGACCCAGTCTCTGGTGCAGCCGGAAGGGCAGGTGGTTGCTTTCTATTGGGTACGCATGGCATTACGGTTTTTGGGTTTTTCGACGCGTATGACATGGATTGCAGCGCCGCTGTTGGTAATCGTTATTCTGCTGGCCTTGCAATTCACATCTAAAAGTTCATGGCGTGTCAAGTGGGGCGATTTTGTTTTGATGACCGCCGAATGTGTTCTGCTTGCCATTCCGCTGATTGTCCTGAGTTTGCTGTTGAATCGGGCGGTTTCAGAATCCAATGCGGCGTTGCCTGCCGGGAGTACGACGTCCAACAATTATCTGCTGGTTGATATTGTTACCGGTATCGGCGCCGGGATTTATGAAGAACTTGTCTTTCGATTGGTGTTGATTTGTTTCTTGATGCTGCTGTTTCAGGATGTGTTTAGACTCAGGAAAACAACAGCGGTTTTTTGGTCGGTTATGATTTCCGCTGTGACATTCAGTATCCACCATCATTTCTTCTATGCGAACGGTCAATTTTATCGTGGCGACAGTTTTACCGTCAGTAAGTTTCTGTTTCGTGCTTTAGCGGGGATTTATTTTGCGGTTCTTTATGCGGTTCGGGGGTTTGGGGTCACGGCAGGGACCCATGCATTTTACAACATCCTGGCGGCCATTTTGAGAATGATGGTTTTTGTTATCCAATCTGAATAATTTCTTAATTTTTTTCGGTGTCATTAGTTCTTTATCCTGATAAACTTGTAGAATAATCGTCCGATAAGGACGACAAACGCGTTTATCAGTATTGGGAAGGGGGTTGATTTTCAGGGGCGATTTAGAGTATAATACACTTTGGTAATAAAGAGCAAAGACTTCTAATTTTCGAGATTGACTATGGAATCGCCGAAAAGCCATTTAGCCGTCAGTGAGTTAAGTTTTTCTCTGTTTCAGCGACCGCTGCACCCGGAACTTTTTACGATTTATGGAAGACGGCATATCAAGACCGAACACTATGAGACGTCGATTTGGGCGACCGGCGGCTCACACGTGGTCAGTCTTTATACGGGGGATGTTTGCCTGACAGAGTTGATTAGTGCTCCGGGACAGTTGCTGCCGCGTCGCGGGCTGATTGAACGTTTTCAGTTTCGCGGACAGCGAAGTCATAAATGTACACTGAGTCGCGGCCTGAGCTATATGACCGATTTTCAGGTTGAGAAAATGAGTACCAATTTGTACCGGCAAAGCCATCAGGATTTGGAGCGTTTCGCACGCAATCGAGGGATGTTTATTAACTTTCCGGAATTGGCTGTCAGTGGGTTGGAGCCGTTTAGTTATATCGACTTTGAAGCTCGCCGGGACGAATTGCATATTCACTCGTTTCATGCATATCCGGAACAGGTGACCATTATCAAGACACAATCGCTGTTCGATTTGCACCAGTAGCGGGTACACTTGTCGGAAACTTAAAGGATTTCAAAATCGGAGCAGTCGGCTAATCGTTCTGTTCCGTTTTTTTTGTTTGCTTTGAACGTTCCTGCAAAATATCCATTTTGCTTCGTATCTCGGCCGCCATCCGGCTATTGGGGAAGTTTTGTACGATGTGCCGACCTGTTTCCATCGCTTTTTTCCAGTTATTTTCTGTTACGGCCACTGAAAACTCAACACCCAGGTTATGCAGTTTTGTTTTAAAAACAGAGCTTGCAGATTCCTGCAGTGCCAGCGCTTCGGCGGGCGTCAAGTACAGGTCCAGCTCTTTGAGAATTTCCAGACTGCGGTCCGTTTCCTTGTTGCGTACCGCCATGTCCCAGTCGGCCAGCAGTTGTCGTTTATGGCGATCCTTACGCTCCTGCAGACGGCCAGGCATGGTTTTGGCTTTTTCGGAATAAGGAAAGTTTCTCATTAGATTGTCGATTTGGGCAGCGGCCTGAATCCAGAGTTTTTGGTCAAACAGTTCATTAATGTGTGCGATAATCTGATTGACGCGTCCTTCTTCGGTTGCGCTTCGGAATTTATCCGCTTTCAATTTTAGTCGCTCCGAAAGGTTTTGGTATTTGGGGTGTTTGGCCATTGCGGCGATCATCGCATCGGCATCATCAAAATCATGTTGATGCAGTTTGGTAAGTGTTGCTTCGCCGAGTTCCATCTGTTCAGAATCACGATAAACAATTTCCTTGGCCGTATCGCTCAGGCGGGATGCCTGTGAAACCTGTGCCAGCAGATTGTTGCCTCGTGAAAGCATCTCGACGGTGTTGTCCAGTTTCTCCGTATTGACTTTGAGTCCGAGAATGGATTCATTTAAGAGTAACAGAATGGCATAAACAGCCACTAATCCGCCGAGGCTGTAGAGTATTTTGGCGATCAATATGGCGGTACTGCGGAATTGGCCGGCTTCGAAAAAGGCCCCAAAGACCAGGCATGCCGTTGCCAGAATAATGAAAAAGACAAACAGCAGATGCCAACTGAATCGCCAAGTATGCCGTTGCTTGCGGTTATTAAAATACATGGTTTGGTGTCTCCTTACATCAGCAATGATATATAATATCCACGACAAAAAATAATGAGACAAGCTTTTATAAGTTTATCATATCCGACATCGGTAATTCTGTCAACCGATATAACACTTTTAATGACAACCATGCATTTTTGCCTGAAAAATGGATTTTGTGTATAAAAAAAGAAACAATGCTCTTAAGTATAAACCAAAACGATGCTTAAAAAATACAAAAGGGGATGTTAAAAGAACCGGATGGTGTTTTTTTTAACCCCCCCCCTTTTTTCGTGAAATTTATTCTAACTATTATCGGGCCGTTAATGTTTTGTTTTTTGATGTATTAATCGTACTCCAAAAACCTGTTTTTCCGGACTCAATTTAACCTGTTTTGTTGGTATTTGAATTGCAGGATGTTGTTGATTGAATCGGCCCAATTGCTTAAAATTCTGAATGGAGGTTGTGATGATAAACGGCGAAGAAAAATTAAAAAAAATGCTTGAAGAATTACTGGATGAAATCGGGGATTACCCGAATGCAGTTCTGAAAAAAGAAATCGGGCTTAAGAGTCGCCCCCTAAAGCACTCAAATCAGACTGAAAAGGCCCTTTCTTCGGTTCAGGAATCTGTTGATAACATGCGTATTTGCATAAAATATTTACTTTTTGATTTGGATGCGACACGTCGGGAAAATCTTTATTACAAGAAGCTTCTGGAAGATAAGGAAACGTAATAAGAACCTATCCGAAAAACCTGCTCTATTGCGGCCGGCTGCAAAGTCCGATGCCTGCGTTGGCGGGTCAAAATCGTCCTCGACGTAGTTTCAACTACGCCTGCGGGGATTTTGCCCTGCCGCCTTGGCCTGGTGCCTTTTCGCTCGGCCTCATCACGACCCGGTTATTCGGATAGGTTCT
>JADHXS010000058.1 GCA_016782835.1 Phycisphaerae bacterium
TTACTTTCAGCGGTAGGTGCTGAAAAACTCGTTTTTCGACATCCTACCGCAGAAAGTAGTCAAAAGCAATAAAAACGCTCGTCACGGCGGAGCCTTTTCAATTCTCACCAGCAGAGCTGGTGGATTAACTATAATTTAGGAATGGGGATTTTAAAAATCAGTATTTGCTGGTGATGTAAATGGCCTGGGGAGCAAACAGGTTCGGAAGGATATGTACCGGTAAGGTTGTCCGCTTGCCCAGCGGAATTTTTTGTTCGATCCGAATCCCCAACTCCGCACAGAATTGATCGTAATCTTTGAGCGACAGAAAATGGATATTCGGCGAATTATACCATCGAAACGGAAGCTGTTTCGTCTGCGGCGCCTTGCCGGACAGCAATAATTGCAGACGACAGCGCCAATGGGCAAAATTCGGAAAACTCACGATCACTTTTTTGGCCACACGGTGCAGTTCGAAAATAACTTTTTCCGGTTCTCTCAGTGTCTGAATGGTTTGCGATAAAACAGCATAGTCAAAGGTATCGTTCGGATACATCCCCAACCCGCGTTCGATATCACGATGAATCACCGAAACGCCGCACTGGGCACAGTTAATGACCAATTCCTCGTCAAGCTCGATTCCCTCGGCTATCACATTTTTGTCCTGAATCAATCGACACAGCAACTCCCCGTCACCGCATCCCAAATCAAGAACACGGCTATCAGGCTCAATCAATGCGTCGATCAATTGATAATCCACTCGCACGCGTTTAGCATGTTCGGCTGTTTTAATTTTTTCGGAGCTGATACACTTTTCGGGCAATGTCCGCTGCGACGTGCGAACCCGGTGCCAGGTGGCATTCACAAAACCCCAGATCAAACGGCCCAGCTTTTCTGATTCCAATAAAAATGCGTCATGCCCATACAAAGACTGGATGTTACAGTAAGTCACATCGTTGCTCCCGGCACCGAGGGCATAAACAATCTCCTCGGACTGCTCCGGCGGAAACAGCCAGTCACTGGAAAAACTGACGACCAGGAAACGACAACGCGTGTTTGAAAACGCCTGCTCCAGCGACCCATATTCCCGCGTCAGGTCAAAATAATCCATCGCCTTGGTAATATAAAGATAGCTGTTGGCATCAAATCGTTCGATGAACGTGCGGCCCTGATAATCCAGATAGGTCTCGACGGAAAATTCGGAGTTAAACTCATAATTATAATCACCGGTGTCTCGCAGCTCGCGGCCGAACTTATCTCGCATCGACTGCTCGGACAGATATGTGATATGTCCAATCATCCGGGCGATGGCCAGACCGCGATCAGGGCCGGTGTGGTCATGATAGTGTCCGTCGTCAAAATGAGGATCGGCCAAAATGGCATTGCGGCCGACGGCATCAAACGCGATCGACTGAGCGTTCAGACGCGTTGTGGAGGCAATGCACAAAGCCGCCTGGACCATATCGGGATAGGAGATCGCCCATTGCAGCACCTGCATCCCGCCCATCGAACCGCCGACAACAGCCAGCAGATGGTCAATCCCCAACGTCTCCAGCAGCAGTTTCTGGACAAGCACTGTATCCTCAATTGTGATAATCGGAAATTCCAAACCATACGGCTTGCCCGTGGCAGGATTAACCGATGAAGGCCCGGTCGTCCCGCTGCAGCCGCCTAAAAAATTCGAGCAGACCACAAAGTACCGCTCCGTATCAATCGGCTTGCCCGGCCCAACCATCTCATCCCACCACCCGGGCTTGGAATCATCGGGACTGTTATAGCCTGCGACATGAGCGTTACCGCTCAGCGCATGACAAATCAAAATCACATTGTCCCGTGCCGCGTTCAACTGCCCGTATGTTTCGTAGGCCACATCAATCGGCCCCAGTGTCTTGCCGCATTTAAGGCGCAGCGGCTTATCCGACCCAACAACACACGCTGTCTGAGTCTGAATAATCCCCACTGAATCTTTTGAGTCATGCGCCATAAAAGATTATGTTAGATCAAATTAAAAAATATTCAGTTGGTACAAGTTAGTCACCGAGAATCGCTTTTTTGAATTCTTCAAATCCTGTCTCATCAATCAGTGCGCCAAGGCGGCGATGTTTCTTTTCGCCTTTGTCTTTGTAGAACTTGATAACCTTATCGACAATCGCCAGCGCTTCTTCGGTCGATACATCACGAACCAGTTCCTGTGCCAGGAGGTATCCCGTCATTAACAATTAACTTGATTTGATATTCACCAATCTCAAGTTCCACCTCGGGCGCAGATCCGGCTGCGAACACCTGACCTTCAAGATGCCCTGTATAGCTCAGGTTTTAGCCACCTTTGTCACTGCTGGCCTTTTGCGAGGATGCTGAAATCCTTTAAATCTACACATCCATCCTTGTCCAGGTCAGCATCTAAACCAACTCCTGTTTGGAGCCATTGAGATACAAAAATAGCAATCTGCCTGAGATTGTCAATAGTCAAATTGATTGTATCTGTACCGTAAAAGTATTGGCCGGTTGCAAATGCACCAGTTACAGACACTTCAACAGTTCCTGCGTTTATTATGACATTACATAAATCAGCACGCGCAAAAGCAATCTCAATCTCAACGATCCCTTCTTGGTTCACGAAAGCATTAATATACTCCGAATCTATAGAAAATGGTTCAAGAAACGCAGGTGTATTTATGTCCACATTTTCAAGCTGAAATTCTTCGGGCAGAGCAATGTGAGCCTTAACGAACTTGCCGTTGCTATAGCAATTTACCGTATTGGGTGAAAACTTTAGCGGCACCTCTATGATTGGAACAGTCTGCTCATAGGCTCCCATATCAAATTCGCCAAGTCTGCCATTGTTGTCAACGCCTAAAATATTGAACGGTCTGAGATTTCCTTCGATGTCATCGTATACGCCGACATCGGCACCCACATCGACACAAGGAGAGTCCGGCCGTAAATGATAATCCCCTGAAGCCGGATTTATAAACAATGGGTCGATGTCAATGTTGCCTTCGCCTACGAGACCGGGAGAACAGCAGTATGTCGGCGATGAAATACTTAATGCATCCACGGGTGTGTTGTTCCAAACGATGCAGTTACTGATGGTCCCGCTGCAGTTGTTCAGTCCCCCTCCCAAAGAAGCTGTGTTATCCGCAATTGTACAGTTATTAATGGTTCCGTTACAATAATGTAAACCGCCCCCGTAATTCCCCGCTGAATTCCCATAGACAAGACAATTTGCGATGATGCCGCCGCAAACTGCAAGCCCGCCGCCATTTACTGATGCTGAATTATTTGCAATAATACATTTTTCGATTTTGCCGTGACATTGGTCTACTCCTCCGCCATAAGCAGCCGTATTATTCCGGATAATACAGTTAGAAATGCCGGCCTGAGTGCCATTTCCGCAAATTCCACCTCCTCGCCCGGAGGTCGATCCGCCTGTAATTGTAAAACCGTTTAAAACACAGGTTTGGTTCTCAGAGCCATCAAAAGTAACGACCGATTTATTGTCAAGCTCCTGAATGATCGTGTTCTTGACAATATCTGTGTCAGTTGGGTCAATTGAAGTTAATATGACATTCTTACCGCCCAAGTCGATATTTTCATGATACACGCCGGGGGAAACCACGATCATTTCTGAATCCTGACTCATCTCAATGGCATGCTGAATCGTTTTATATTGCGAAGGAACATATAAAATGGTGCGGTTGACATGCAAGATGACCTCAAACGGCTGATTACTGTTGACTGCATTGTCCGAGGATATATTGACCGTATATTTGTAGACACCCTCATGAAGTTCACTTGCGTCTACGGATACGACAAGTTCTCCGGTTCCGTTTGTTGTCTGTCCAATTGAAGGATCTACCATAAGCCACGGGCAATCATGATTTATTTCCCACGTTAAGGGTATCCCGCCGGCATTATTAATTAGGAATATATCATTGGCTGTAAGGGAAATATCTTCGGAAACATATAAATGGATTGTCTTCGAAGGCAAAGAAATCCTGGCATGTTGACCATCGTATTCATACGCTCCAATGTCAACGGCTAAGCCGACCATCCGAGTCCATCCATCAATGTCGCTTTCTCCTTCCTGCGGGATGGTATTGATATCCCCGGCATCAATACACGGTGAATCCGGCGACAAATAGTAATCCTCGGCATTTGGATCAACAAATAGCGGATCAGTATCGATGTTCCCTTCGCCGGTGGCACCTTGATAACAGCAATATGTCGGTTCAGAGCAGATGGATATCTCTGAAACGCTATTTGCCCAAATAATGTTATTGGTGATTATACCAGAACAGGATTTCATTGCTCCACCATTAGAAGAGGCTGTGTTATCCGCAATGGTACAGTTGCTGACGGCCCCGTTGCAGTAATTTAATCCGCCGCCATAAGCTGCTGCCGAGTTTCCATAGACAAGGCAATTGGTTATCTCGCCGTGGCAAACAGCCAGTCCACCTCCATTTGCTGATGCTGTATTATACGCAATGGTACATTTTTCGATTCTTCCGTGACATTGGTCGATACCTCCGCCAAAGGCCGCTGCATTATTCTCAATAACACAATTAAAAATACCGGCTTGGGTTCCATTGCCTAAAATGCCGCCGCCGCGCTCGGAAGTCAGCCCGCCGGTAATAGTGAAACCGCTCAGAACGCAGGTTTCATCTTCTGTTCCGGCAAAAGTAACAACTGAATCATTACCAAGGCCTTGGATAATCGTTGTGGTAACAACCGTAGTACTCGTTGGATCCGAAGACCTTAGAATGAGATTTTTTCCATTAAAATTAATGTTCTCCTCGTACACACCAGAGTCGACTATGATTTCATCACCGCTAACAGCTTCGTTAATTGCATATTGAATATAATCATATTGCTTTGTCTGGGTAATATTCTTGACGGAGCCATCAGCTATAGAATAAGTAAAATCCAGCGAAATACCCAACGCCTCTCCATATGGTGCACTTTGCCAGATAATGACATTCCCATCGATTGCAGGCCCGGTTCCAAAATAGTCTTTACCAAGCGAAATATCGATCGCTCCGTGACGTTTGCTTAGACAACTGACCTTGATTTGTCCGCCATAAAAACTACCATCAACATAAACCATTAATATACCATCAATAGCCGCTTGCTGCTGTGTACCGTTTTGTTTGATAATTTCAAAAACTTTTATGTTGTCCCTGTCTGAAATATCCGCACCATAAATATCCCCTCCATCATTTCGTTCATCGGTCCAGACAACTTGATTGCCGGATATTGCCGGATCATACTGTCGTTCCGGATCCAGACAGATTGGAAAGACCCGGATGTTCTGGAGGTTTGAAATATCTGCCCCGTAAATATTGCCATCCGCTTCCCAGACAACGATATCATCACAGATATCCACGACATCATCAAAGTCTTCCCCATAGCTGAGACAGGGATAAGGGTCGTGACGCCCAACATTTTCATCAACCGTAAAAAATACAGGGTTGTTCCAATCAGAGACATCTGCCCCGTAAATGCTAAATGGTGTATTCCACCAGTTATTGGCCTCACTGCTTCCGGTTGGTTTAGGGTCCAGATCATGATGTTCCATCCAGATCACTTTTGTTCCGGAGATGACGGGGTGGCCGTAAGAGTCCGACCAGGTCCAATTCCGAAGTGTTTTCTGTGTATTATTAACGAGGTTTCTAACAAAAACACTGCTATTGCACGGTTCATGACTCCATGGATTTCCGAAGCCGTTACCATACTTCATCCAGACAACGAGGTCGCCGTCGATCTTTGGCTGCATGAGTTTCCCGCTGAATGAAGAAACTGATCCGGTCGTTAAATTTTTATACTTGGGATCCCACGTATAATCACAGGCTGAGCCAACACCGTAGACGACTTTATCGCCGGAAATATCTCCGTAATGAGCATAAGTGCCCAAGCCTGAAAGATTTAAATCCTGTTGAGTAACAATTAACTCAACGCTTACAAGTTCAACAGTATCTGGCATACTTTGTTTATGACCATCGCTGACAACTAATTCGAATACATACAGCCCATTTTCAATGCAATCAAAATAAGGAATTGCTGTGTCTGAATCCTGAAGGACGACCGCCGGACCCTCAATCTGCGTCCACGTATAAGATAATTCACTATCAAAATCAGGATCATATGAATCAGCCCCGTCAAGACTTATTACATCTCCGATTTGCACGGTCTTATCTGAACCGGCATTCGCAACAGGCGCTTGGTTGCCGACAACGATTAATACCTCATCCGGAAAACTCGTTAGAACGCCGTCACTGACAGTCAGCTCAAATTGATACACATCTTCCACAGACGGGATAAAACTCGGTTGGGCTGTGTCCTCATTTAAAAGCGTTACTGAAGGCCCATTGGTTTGCGTCCACGTATACGTCAGGACATCGTCGATGTCAAAATCATAAGAATGAGTGCCATCGAGTACAATTATTTCCGGAATAGTATTGAAAAACTGATTTTCTCCGGCATCCGCCACCGGGCGGGCGTTGCCGGTAACTTCATCAGCCCCCATGTCCGGCCGATAATGCATCACGGCCGCCTGCCCGTCAATATCACGCTGCCATGAATAGGGTATAAACGCCGGATCGCCCGCTTCATAACAGGGCGAAGAACTGCTGATATGATAGCCGTCGGCAAAACCGGGATCTGCGGAGATATTGCCGTTAATTCCCGTCTGATTGGAAAATTCTAAATAATTACCGTCTGTATTACTCCACACATCATTATAGAGAATCGCAGTATATTGTTTAAAACCTTCACCGTAAATGCCGCCGCCACCTACGGCATTTATTATAATATTATTGATTATCTTGATTGGATAACCTTCATCCGAAGCGGCATAAATATTTCCCGCGGCTTGGCCCGAATTATTTCTGATAGTATTATGGACCAATTCTCCACCCAGCAACAGGACGACGCCGCCACCAATAACCGCTGAATTGTCACGGATTACATTGTTCGCTATAATAGCTTGGCCAACATAAACCATGACCCCGGCGCCGGCATACGCTTCATTCTGTATGATTCTATTTCTACTGATAATCGCATTGGACTGGAAACAAGCAATCCCACCACCGTAACCTGCAATATCCTGACCATCAATGGGGCCATAATTCCCCTCGATAATGTTCTGGATGATCGTAGGTGAAGCACCATCGCAATAAATCCCGGCACCCCAGTAAATCTCCTCACTTATCATGGAGTTAACCGTACCGTATCCGCCGGTAATCGTAAAACCGCAAAGCACCGCCTCCGGCCCTTCACCATTGGCAAACGTAACCACGCTGCCGCTGTCGCCGGCATCGATAACGGTATTTTTCACAACATCGCTATCATCGGGATTGGTTGACATAACGGTAATATTCTTACCAAGAAAATCGATGTTTTCCACATAAACACCGGGTTGAACAACAATCGTATCCCCCGGCAAAGCAGCATTAATCGCCTCCTGAATCGTTGCCCCATCACCCGGAACGGATAATATGTTCCCAAAAACAGCATTGAAACAAAAAAATACACACAACAATAAAAACAGGCTTGTGGATTTCAATGAAAACACGATTGTTCCTCTCAAAAAAGTGGTTATATAATATCATGTTGCACTCATTAATAAGACGTGATTGTGACCGATTTGTTACAATTTTTTAATTTTTTTCGGTACTTATTAAAAACTCCCCTGTTTTTGACTTGTGCCTTTAAGGCATTCAACCAGTCATTCCTGCCATAATGGCATAGTCGAGCGACCCTGCCGCAAGTCATAACTTTCTTTAAAAAAAGAGGTTACAGAAACATGGAGGGAACTTGCACGCCGATTGCAATAATATATGAAGCGGTAATTTTAATATTACATTTTTGACTTTTGGTATGAACAATTAAACATAGGAGTTGAATAATGGGCAAAATTATTGGAATTGACTTAGGGACAACAAACTCGGTCGTATCGGTCATGGAAGGTTCGGCGACGAAGGTGCTGATCAATGCTTCCGGTTCACGGCTGACAGCGTCCGTCGTCGGTTTTACCGATAAAGCTGACCGGATGGTCGGCCAGACCGCCAAACACCAGCAGGTCACCAATCCGGAAAACACCGTCTATTCCAGCAAACGATTTATGGGTCGCCGGCACAAAGAAGTCGGCAGCGAAGAAAAAATCGTCCCGTATAAAATCACAGGCGGACCGGATGAACTGGTCAAGGTCGATGTCCGCGGCAAGGCATATACCCCACCGGCAGAATAACATGCAGGACAATACGGCACCAACCGGATGGTTTACTTTTTATCATATGTCAGAACCGCTCAATTAACTCTTTGAGCTTATTGTCATTTCGATATCTTTGCCACAGTGGCGAAGAATCTGTCTGATAAACAGGGATATTTTCATGATAGGGTTTTTTATTCAGATTGGTATAAAAGATGCCCACGGGCATTTTGCCATCCTCGCAAGTCCGACAAGCCTGGGCAAAAGCCTGTTGTCGGCTGGTCGGGTCATAATCGGGCGGCAATTTTTCAGTATTGTCTTTGAACCACTGGAACGTATTGACCTTATTAAATGACACACAGGGCTGGAGAATATCGACCAGCGCATAGCCCTTATGTGTAATCGCTTGTTTAAAAACGTCCTTTGTGTGTTCCCGATCCCCGATGAAAACCCGCGCCACAAACGACGCATCCAGCGCAATCGCCACCGCCACCGGATTAAACGGCTCCAGCAAAACACCATCCACCTGTACCGGCGTCTTAAATCCGCGCTGGCTGGTCGGCGACGCCTGCCCCTTTGTCAGGCCGTATACCATGTTGTTATGAACGAGATTGGTCATATTGGGATTGCGGCGGATATTATGGATAAAATGGTTGCCGCCTTCGCCGTACATATCGCCATCGCCGCTTTCGGCAATCACCGTCAGATTGGGATTGGATGACTGAATCGCAAACGCCGCCGGCAGCGACCGGCCGTGAAGTCCGTTAAACACATTGCAGCGAAGATAATGCGGAATTTTGGCCGCCTGACCAATACCGGAAACCATCACCAGATTCTCCGGAGCGACGTCCAGTTCCGCAAGGGCTTCCTTCAGTACCTTCAGAATCGAAAAATCGCCACACCCTGGGCACCAGGCAATATCAATTTCTCCCATGTCATAGTGTTTGGCGTCCATCCTTTTTCCTTTATCCAATCATCTTCTCAAGTGATGCGACAACGTCTTCCACCGTAAAATTCAGACCATTATATTTCAACAAAAACTCATCAACACTAATGCCGGTATGCAATTCGACCAAATCCGCGAATTGTCCGGTCGCGTTACCTTCCAGACAAATAATTGTCTCGGCCTGTTCGAGCGTCTGCCGCAAATCAATCGGCAGCGGGAAAACCTGCGCAAAGTGCAGCAGTGAAACATCATCCCGCCCAAATACGGCTATCGCCTCCTGCATAATGGGCAACGTCGAGCCCCAGCAAAGAACCAGCGTCTTGAAATCTTCATTCGGCCATAGGGTCGGCTCGATCACTGCTTCTTCAAGCAGACGCCCCTTGCTCAAACGCTTATCGACCATCCGCACTCGCAAATCGAGGTCTTCGGTGATATGTCCGGCTTCGTCATGTTCATCGCTGTCGGCCACCACCAGTCCCTTGCCATAGCCGGGAATGCCGCGCGGCGAAATGCCGTTTTCCGTGATTTCAAACCGGCGATACGCTTGGCCCGTTTCGACAAAATGATGCTCAACCTTGACAGCCGAAGCGTCGAAAGGCGGGGTGTTATAGTATGTATCCACAAAATACTGGTCGGTGAGAATAAACACCGGCACCTGATATTGGGCGGCCAGATTGAATGCCCTCGCCGTCAGGTCGAATGCTTGTTGCGGATTGCCGGGTGCGAAAATCGCCCGCGGAAACTCACCGTGCCCCGCATACAGCGCCAGGTTCAAGTCCTCCTGCCCGGTTCGCGTCGGCAATCCCGTTGCCGGTCCCGGACGCTGGGCAAGATGCACCACCAGCGGGCTTTCCATCATTCCGGCCAGACTCACCCCCTCCGTCATCAACGCAAATCCGCCGCCGGAGGTACTGGCAACCGCTCGCGCTCCGGCATACCACGCCCCAATCGCCATGTTGACACCGGCAATCTCATCTTCGGCCTGTTCGACCACAATGCCGAACTCCCTGGCGTGCTTGGCCAAAAAAGTCAGTAAACCCGTCGAAGGCGACATCGGATAGGCCCCGATAAAATTACAGCCCCCCGCAATCGCCCCCAATCCTACCGCTTCAACACCATTGACCAGAATTTGGTCGTTGACCAATGAGTCCGGCTCAATGGCCATCCGGATTTGATGCTGCTCACAAAGCTCGTTTCCGATTTCGTATCCCTTTTCGACCGCCGCGACATTCTCATCAATGACGTTTTGCTCTTTGCCCGAAAATCGCTTGCGAATAAAATCGGTTAACAAATCCGGATTGATTCCAAAAATTGCCCCGACAACGCCTACCGCAACGACATTCGAATACAATTTATTGCCAATTGCTTTAGCAATTTCGGTAAAAGCTACCTCCATGCAGCGAGGACACTTCTCCTTGACCGCATCGTTAAGATAGTCCGGCTCGGCCAGAATCAGCGTCCCGCCGGTCAGACGTCTTTGGACATGTTCAATCGCCCCCTTATCAAGCGGAATCAAGACATCGATCCGATCAACTTCGGCCTGAACCGGTTTGGAACTAACGCGAATCGTAACCGAGTTCATGCCGCCGCGAACACGGGACATGTATTCTTTCGTCGCGAAGACGTGATAGCCAGCCTGCTTAAATATCCGCACCAGCAGTCGTTCCACCGTCTGCACACCCATTCCCGCAGAACCGCACAGAACAACCGAAACATCCTTTCGAATACCGGAAAAAGACTTTCCCATGGTTTTATGATTCCTAATAAATCACTGAAGTCAAATGGAATTAATACTCATCCAGATTACTGAACTCCGCATCGGCCAGATAGCTTTTTGGCCGGGCCACAAAATCGACCAGATCCTGCAAAAGCCGATAGTGTTTTTTCTCCTCTTCAGCCAGTCGCTTAAAAAGTGATTTCTGTTCAGCACGCTCTGCCTGGTCGGTCCGATCCAGATAAAAACCGATGCTTTTCTGTTCCATTCCCATTGCCTCACGGTAGAGTTTTTCTTCATCTCCCGACAAATCAAACTCCCCGCCGAAATCCTTCATCTGTTGAAACACATTTTTGGCCGCATCAAGAATTACCGTGCCTTCCATCGTGGGCGTTTTCGATTGAATGTCGGCCACGATTTCAGCATGTTTCTTTTCGTCATCAGCCAGCATCGTCAAAATGTTTCGAAGGCCTTTTTCCGTGGTCTTTCCAGCAATATCACGATAGAACTGCTCTCCATCATGTTCCATTTGTATGGCAAATTCAAAAATATTCATCGTATCGGCTCCTGAAAAGTAGAAGAAAAATTCACTTTTAATTTTAGTCCTTTCCCGAAAGAAATGCTACTGCTTTTCGAAAAATCGTTTTTTATGCATCGCCTTTCATCGATCCTTTGCAGGCTGTCAAAAAATAGTGACAAGCAGCATTTCTGCCATAATGGCATAGTCGAGCGACTCTGCCGGAAATAGCAACTTCTTTTACTGCAATGACTTATTGAATCCATCAATCGGTTGGCACGAACTTTGCTAACTGATTGGATAGGTTTTTGTGTAAATGAATATCTCGCCCCATCGGGGCTTTAACCAAAACCTCAGCCGAAGGCTGATGCAGTAATTGTGATATTTAGTCTTTGATGTTTGATATGAACAACTTAAGTATAGGAGTTGAATAATGGGCAAAATCATCGGAATTGACTTGGGAACAACGAACTCCGTCGTCGCAGTCATGGAAGGCTCAACCCCAAAGGTATTGATCAACGCTTCCGGTTCGCGCCTGACGGCCTCGGTTGTCGGTTTTACCGATAAAGGTGAGCGTCTGGTCGGCCAGACCGCCAAGCACCAGCAGGTCACCAATCCGGAAAACACCGTCTATTCCATTAAACGGTTCATGGGTCGCCGGCACAAAGAAGTCGGCAGCGAAGAAAAGATTGTACCGTATAAAATCATAGGCGGACCGGATGAACTGGTCAAGGTCGATGTCCGCGGCAAGGCATATACCCCGCCGGAGATTTCGGCGATGATTCTGCAGGATTTGAAAAAGACCGCCGAAGATTATCTCGGCGAAAAGGTCGAGCAGGCTGTCATCACCGTCCCCGCTTACTTCAACGACGCACAGCGTCAGGCTACTAAGGACGCCGGCAAGATTGCGGGCCTCCAGGTCGAGCGTATCATCAATGAGCCGACCGCCGCCGCATTAGCCTACGGCTTGGAAAAAAAGAAAAACGAAAAGGTCGCCGTCTTTGACTTTGGCGGCGGCACATTCGATATTTCCATCCTCGACATCGGCGACAACGTCTTCGAAGTACTCAGCACCAACGGCGACACCCACCTCGGTGGTGACGACCTTGACGATTTACTGATGAACTACCTGGCCGACGAATTCAAGAAAACCGAAGGCATCGACCTGCGAACCGACCCGATGGCCCATCAGCGTCTCAAAGAGGCCGCCGAAAAGGCCAAATGCGAACTCAGTACGCAGGTGGAAACAAACGTTAACCTGCCGTTTATCACGGCGGATGCTTCCGGTCCGAAACATTTGAACATCACCATCACCCGCAGTAAATTCGAGGCATTGGCCGAGCCGATTTTTGAGCGGCTGCGTCAGCCTTGCCTCAAAGCCATTCAGGACGCCAAACTGAAAACCAGCGAAATCGCGGAAATTCTGATGGTCGGCGGTTCGACCCGTATTCCGAAGGTCCAGCAAATAACACAAGACATTTTCGGGAAAAGCCCCAACAAAAGCATCAATCCCGACGAAGTCGTCGCCATGGGTGCGGCCATTCAGGGTGCGGTGCTGGCCGGTGACGCGGGCGTCAAAGACATCCTGCTGCTGGACGTAACCCCTCTGTCACTGGGCGTGGAAACGCTGGGCGGGGTCATGACCAAACTGATTGAACGCAACACCACAATTCCCTCCAGCAAAAAGGAAGTCTTCTCGACCGCCGCCGATAGCCAGACCAGCGTGGACATCCATGTCATGCAGGGCGAGCGTGAATTTGCCCGCGACAACCGCACGTTAGGCCGGTTTCAGTTGTCGGACATCCCCCCGGCCCCACGCGGCATCCCGCAAATCGAAGTCACATTTGACATCGATGCTAACGGCATTTTGAACGTCTCGGCCAAAGACCTCGGCACCGGCAAGGAACAATCCATCAAAATCCAGTCCAGTTCCGGCCTGAGTGAAGACGAAGTCCAAAAGATGCAGAAAGACGCCGAAGCACATGCCGAAGAAGACAAGAAACGCCGCGAGGTCGTGGACCTGAAAAATCAGGCCGACCAGGTCGTTTACCAGATGGAAAAAACCCTCAAGGAACACGGCGACAAGGTTCCGGGCAATGTCCGAAGTGATATCGAATCGGCGGTCAATAACCTCAAAGAAGCCGCTAAAGGCGATGACGGCGACGCCATCAAACGCTGCATGGACCGGCTCAATGAGGTTTCGCAGGAACTCGGCAAGATTATGTACGAAGAAGCAGCGAAGAAACAAGCCGCCGCAGGCGGTGTTGCCGGCCCGCAGCCGGGCGACGAAGCTCCAAAAGACCAGCCCGCCGAAGGCGAAGTCCGCCGGAAAGGCGGCGACGACGTTATTGATGCTGAATTTGAGGAAAAGGATAACTAAGTTTCAGGATTTCTCAAAAGAGAGAAAAGCTCCGTCCCCAAAACGGAGCTTTTTTTATGCCTTCTGCCTCCTGCTTTCCTAACTTCTTTATTGACGGCTCCGTTAGTCCCGATAAAAAATATCTTATATAAATTCGTCCATGTCCGATAAATTATCACTCTGTTGTTGACTTGGAACGTATAATAGTGTTAAACTGATTCACAAATATTCACTTTAGGGGCAATACAATGGATACCGAGACGACTATGTTAATGGATGCGGGTCGTACTTCAATGTGTCTGTATGTATTCTCGCCATCAAAGCAGGAACGACTCTACCAACTCCAGATGGAAACGCTTTCGGATCGTTTGCACACGTTAACAGAGCATCACATCACCATCGCCGAAGTGTTTGAGCACGAACAGGGACATATCGGCGACGAAGAACTGCCGCATGAGGGATGCAGTGGATTACGTCAGCAGTTTCACATTCTCCCCGGCCAGTTCAAAGTCGTGCTCGCCAGTGACTCAGCGGTCAAACTGCGTGCAGAGTCTTGTATCTCCTGTGAGGAAGTCATCATGCGAATCGAGAATGAACCGACAGAGACAAAAAACACCTTCTATTGAGCAATAACTTATTCGCGCTCAACGGACGGAGCAAACCAGCCCATTGGTTTTCTCTGCCTGTTTCATTATTGCCGCAAAGGGGGAGAGGGGAAATATGAAACCGTCCATTTTGTCCATACCTGTCTATTTCGTCAATCCTCATTCGAAAATTGAAAATCCCACCTACATCCCTGTATCTCTGTATCCTTCCTTAAAATTCCCCCTTCTGCCCTCTGCTTAATCCCTAGGAATCGCCCGGCCGGAGGCGGACAGGACAAGATAGGGAGGCTAAGAAAACCATAGCTCTCCCTCTGCCAAAGGGCCAGTACCCGAAGGGGGAGGGGGTCGAAAAAATAACGGACGAGGACATAAAGCGATTATTCGGATAAAAACAAAAGCGTGGAGTGGAAACGACACGATAAAGCCCATCGGGCTTCAATACCAATAGCCCCGGGTAAGCGCAGCGCAACCCGGGGAAAACGAACACCCAAAACATCCCCGACCCCAACGGGGTCGAATAAATCGTTCATACTCAATTCGAAAATCAAACTTTGAAAATCGAAAATCCCCCTGTCTGCTGATAACTATTGACTGATAACTGATAACTGTTGACTGGTGACTGGTGACTGGTGACTGGTGACTGCTCCTCCAAACGCCCCTTCTCAAACCTCAAATCGAAATTGAAAAGGTAGGGTGGGCCATGCCCACGCGGTTTTTGCTAAACAGTCCTAATTATTCTGTAGTTAGACTTTTATTTATCACAAACTTGAATAAAAATTTTCCATCCAAATCAGTGTATTGGTATTCCATTTCAACATCATGCTTTTTAAACGTATCAAAAGAAGGGTTCGAACGAAAATTGGTAATCATATTTTGTTTTATAGTATTTTCCAGCGTAGTTAGGTCAGTGTTTGAATCTTCTATTAGTTTATTAATATCAAGTTGATACCGATAAATAACTTTTCTATCAAATGGAAGTGCGCCAAGAGCCGTTGTGTATTTATCTATTTTTATTGGACATTGTTTGTTTAATTTTTCAGAAGTATTTTTTAACATAGCATTGACAAATTCATCAGACTCTAAAACTTCGTTTGCGCCAGACTTGACATTTATATTATTTGCTGCAGAACGGCCTATATCTTTACTAATTTCTTTGACAATAGATCCAGCTATAAGTGCGACAAAGATTAAAATTAAGGTAATGATCCAGTTGTTGGGCTTTTTGTTTTCCTTAGTCATTTATTTTCCTTTTTCTACATATCTCGGGAGAATGTGACGTATTTGTTTTTTCATCTGCAAAAGTGTCATTTTCGAATGACAATCATTTGTGATTCTTCGTTCAGTTCCTGATTCTGTAGTTTTTATAGTAGTGATAGAAAATCGTTCGTCTTTATTTTGCATTATAATTACTTTATAAGAAACGTTTTTAATTTTAGTGTAATAAGTAATAACGCGTCCTTTACGATTAATCTTCCAGTCACAATAAATCTTGATTTTTTCCAACGCTCTCCGAAAATCAGAAGCATTTTCAAAACGGTCCGATTTTTTAATCGCCATGCATTTATTAACAATTCGTTTAACTTTATTTGGAACATATGGCCTATAATGTTCACGATTAGGATATTCACCAGCTAAAATTAAACGTATTGTGCGAGTTTTTTACGTTTTATAACAAAAAAGACCACCTGGTCGATAAAGGAGATTGAACGATAACCTTTATTGAGACAAGGAGGTCTAAAATGAATATCGCTGATTATATCGTCAAAGTGTTCGTTATGA
>JADHXS010000059.1 GCA_016782835.1 Phycisphaerae bacterium
AATCGTGTAATCCCGTTGAGAATGGGGGTTATCAAATAAATCCAGTATTGGTTTTTCTGTCATCTATTGCCTTTTTTTAAAAAATATGGTATAATGATACTTGTTATTCTACTGAAAAAACGGTTTCTTGCAAGGCTTCAAATGAAAAGTTTGAAAAACAAAGCGGTCGTTCTTCTCAGCGGCGGGCTGGACTCGACAACGACTCTGGCAATCGCCCAAAAAGAGGGATTTGACTGCTTCGCCATGACATTTCGCTACGGCCAGCGGCATGCCCACGAAGTTACGTCTGCGCGTCGCATTGCCGTTGCGATGCAGGTTGTTGAATACCGCATGGTTGAAATTGACCTGGGCGATTTGGGCGGCTCGGCTCTGACGGACTGCACACTGGACGTACCGAAAGACCGCCAGGACATGACGCAGGGTATCCCGATTACCTATGTGCCTGCCCGCAATACGATTTTTCTCAGCCATGCGTTGGCATGGGCCGAAGTGCTGGGCGCGTGGGATATTTACATCGGAGTCAATGCGACCGACTACAGCGGCTATCCCGACTGCCGCCCCGAATATATCAAAGCATTTGAAACGATGGCCAATCTCGCTACCGCGGCCGCAGTCAGGGGCCAGGGAAGATATACGATTCATACGCCGATCATCAAACTCACGAAAGCTCAGATTATCCAACAAGGCACTCAAATCGGCGTGGACTATTCTTTGACCCATAGCTGTTATGACCCGAACCAAACCGGCAAACCCTGCGGGCACTGCGATTCCTGCCAATTGCGGCTCAAAGGCTTCGCCGAAGCGGGCCTTAAAGACCCGCTCGAATACGCTGAAGAGACCGCAGATTTCAGTTTAAATGAGCCTGTGGAGAAAAATTGAATGAACAATATGAATCAGGAGACTATCAGGGAAATCCATGATTTGTCAGTTTTTTTATTTAATATGAATGCTGAAGCGTTAAAAAAGTACAAATAAGGGAGAAAACAAAAAACCAGAGAAGGGAGTAAAGCTATGCAAAAATTGCGATACTCAATCTTGGTATATCTGCAATGTGGGGTTTGTGCAATTGCCATTAACGCACCCCGACTGCGTCCGAGTCCGTATTTCGGCTCTTTTTCGGGGATGAGCTATTCCAGCCTCGAAGACCTGGGCAGACACGATTACGATAGTTTTTTCGGGGAAAATAATTCACTGGTGTATACTGCCAAAGCCGGCTATATCGATATGGGACATCTGAGGGAATCGGCGGACCGGACACGTTATCTGTTTGAAGTCTGTTTCGAAAACATTCGTAACTCAAACACCGATTTTTCATTTGAAGTCATCGAACCGGCTGTGTACTATGTAACCCTCGAATATCCCGACAACTGGAGTCAGTTAAACGACGACCAAAAAAACCGGATTGCACGAGAGGTGTCGATTGACATGGGACAGCGATTTGCACATCTGAGCACTGTCTGGCACGAAATTGTGACGTGGTATGGCTATGCGTCCACCGGCCTGTTGTCGGAAAAAGCGTCGTCTTTTTCGTGGGAAGACAGCTATTCGGATTTGCTGGGAACCAAACTGGCCGCAAGCGTGCTAAGGGAAAATACCTGCGACTATAACGACGGTATGACGGAAATCATCGGCCGGGAGCTTGCCAAATTAGACCCGCAATCGGTTGAGACGGCAAAAAAGGCGACCGAAACCGTCAAGGGAAAATGGTTTTCCGGAAGATACCCGTTTTTGACCATGAAGCGGCGAAATTTTGATGTCGGATTCGACGACGAATTCGTTACCCCGTTCCGGGTGCCGGGGATTTGTGATGATGCGCCGGAAGAACCGTGCCGTGTGCCGTTGCTGGAATCGCTTCAGCAAAACGGCTTTAAGATGCGGCTGACAATGACGCCGAAAGAAACCGAGCGAAAGGATATTTTGAAGATTATCTATCGGGCAGGTAATGGAACGACGCTGCAGCCGCAAAAGGATTTTCCGGAAATTATCGGACATATTCGAAAGGAAGCGATTCGCCAAAGCGGCCGCAAAGTCGATAAACCCGTCTTATAGAAAACGGAACAGGCAAGCGAAGCAGGAGTTCTCATGACGACATTTTCAAAAAACATCAATCATTCTCTATGGTTAATCGCAATCGCCGGTTTATTGCCGGCACTGGCCGGATGCAGTTTTACCGGCGGGCCGCGCGGGCGATGGGGTTTTACCCCGCAGGTCGGTTATGGCAATCCCGACCGGTTGGGCACGCATTCCTATGGTTTTGGCGGCAGTGAAGGATATGGTATTTTTTATACGCTTCGCGGCGGCTCGATCGACCTGGACCACGTACGCGGGACCGCCGACCTGACCCGATGGGCTTATGTGCGTGCCTATGACACGCTGCGAAAGGGCAAGGGCGGCTTTACCGTCAGTCCGAACTTTGAATGGACGACGAACAAAATCAAAATCCAATATCCAATAGGCTGGAAGCAACTGTCGCAGGCCGAACGGGATAAACTCGCCCGCGAGGCCGCATTGATTATTGCGCCCACCGTCGGCTACAATTCCATGATATGGCACGAAATGTTGACCTGGAAGGGCACGCATTTTATGCTGTTCGAACCGGAGTTCACCTCGGCGTTCTCATGGGACGACCTGTATTCGGATTTGACCGGGTCCCTAATGGCGATACAGGCCATCAAAGAGGGCAATGTCGCGACGGGCGATTATAACCGGGCGATGACCGCGCTGATTCAAAAAGAGTTCCAAACACTGCATGTTGTGCCGAAGCAAAAGGCCATCGCGATTACCGAGTCGGTCCGCGGCACATGGCACGGTTCAGGTAAGCTGATGAAACGCAATATGGATACCGGCTATGACGATGGGCAGGTCACCCCGGCGTTGATTCCCGGTTATACCGACGAGCCGCCGATATCAAAGCCCATGCCGACATTTGACGGGCTCCAGGAATTCGGCATCACGGTCAAATATACCGTCAGTTCGACGTATTTTGAGAACGGCAAGCTGAAAAAAATCGCCGGAACCAAAAGCGCCGTCGAGCCGGTTAAGCATTTTCCGACGATTATGAAAAATATCGAACAGGAGGCCATCCAAAAATACGGCTATATGATTCGATAAAATATAATCCGAGCCGGGAACGTTAGTGACCGGTTAAGTAGCCCCCCAACAGGTCGACGGATGTTTCCGCCGGCCTTTTTTTTATGCACGTTATTGTGATTGGTATAAAAAACCAGTGAACAGTCGTTTGTCAGCCAGAACCGGCTTGTATTTGAAACACCTGTTATTGGCAAGCGCTAATAGAAGGGCTTGCCTGTCATTATGAAATACTTTGCAGGCCGATGGATGGCCGTCACGTTAAATTGATACATTCTAAACCTATTTCCTTTCTGAAATACTTACTCAAACTGACCGATTAAGGGAATTTTGATGATAACGATGATTCAACAAAAACAGCCTCTTTCGCCGATAAGTATTTTGAGAAGAAGTACTTATAAGCATGGAGGCTGTATGATTACCATCGGCAAAATTCCCAAAAAACTGCAACGTTTTTTCACCCCTGTCAAAAAACAGGTTTCTGAACATGTTTACGGCTATTTCTGGTCCATGATACTGTCGATCTGCATCAGTCATGGCTGTACCATCGAACGGCTCGTCAAAGCATTGCGAAACAGTACGCACCGTACGAATCACGGCGAATTTTTGTGGCGAAGCGATTGGGATGAGTCGATCGTCATGCAGCAAATCGCCTTGGACATGCTGCGAAGTTTGTTCACCAAAAAAGATAAACATCTGTTTTTCATTATCGACGATACACAGACGCTCAAGCGGGCGAAGAAGAGAACTAAGAAACTATGAAAGCCAGATACTCGGGGGCGGATATGTTATACTTGCCCCCAAGACGTGCTCGTCGCTGGGACGGCACAAAAATTTATTCACGTAAATTTTAAAGGAGTATCTGCATGGAAACTATTTTAGCGATTGATCTGGGTAAAAACAAGAGCGTCTTTTGTGAATTGGATCGCGGTTCTTTAAAAACTCGATATCCTACCGTCCGCACGCACCCGGAGAACTTTCTGAAATCAAAACTAAGAACTAAAAATTAAAAACTATTTTTGTTTGACAAACATCTAACTTATGCGATAATCGTCTCATTGGCGGCGATGCTGCCCGCTGAAGTCTGATATCTGATATCTGACATCTAAATATGAGTGCGAACGCCCAACGTCGCCCGGCCAAAAAGCCAACAAAACCCCTAATTTTCCGAAGGAATTGTTTTGTATTTTTGATTCTTTGGAAATTTGGATTTATTTAGTCCCGATACATCGGGATAGTACTTAGAATTTAGGATTTCCTGTGCCTTTCGGCACAGGTTTTTATGACAAACGAACCCAATTTAAAAATTCATAAAATCGCTGTAAGCGATTTCTTCGCAACTGGTTACTGATAAATGCTGACGGCTCACTGACAAAAAACGAACCCAATTCAAACCCAAACGAACCCATTGTGAAACAGGAGTAATACCTTACAGTCCCATTTTTTGCGCTTCGTCTTCGAGGCCGAAGGCTTTCATTTTTTTGTAGAGGGTTGTCCGGTTGATATCGAGGGCCTTGGCGGTGTCCTGGCGGGACCAGTTGTTGGCCTCCAGTGCGGCTTTGACAATCGCCCGTTCCGGCCCTTCGAGTGCCTGCTTGAGCGTTTTGTTTTCGAAATTCATGCTGGCTGCGTCTTGGCAGTGCTGGATGATGGCCGGCGGCAGGTCGCCTACATCGATGAGCGGGCCTTTGCTGAGCAGGACGGCGCGTTCGATAACGTTTTCGAGTTCGCGTACATTGCCGGGCCAGGGGTAGCTATGCAGGCACTGCAGTGCCTGATCGGTGAGGCCGGACTTGACGCGGTTATGCGCGGCGCAGAAATTGTTCATGAAGTATTCGGCCAGCAGCGGCACATCGCCCATCCGCTCGACGAGGGAGGGGAGATTGACATTGACGATGTTAATCCGGTAGTACAGGTCTTCGCGGAAGCGGCCCTGTCTGACTTCCTCGGCGAGGTCGCGATTGGTGGCGAGAATGACGCGCGTATCGACGGTGTAGGTCTGGTTGCTGCCGACGGGTTCGAACTGCCGCATCTGCAGGACGCGCAGCAGCTTGACCTGCATCGCCGGTGTGGCGGACGAAATTTCGTCGAGAAAGATGGTGCCTTTGTCGGCGGCGAGAAACTTTCCTTCCTTGTTGTTGACGGCGCCGGTAAAGGCGCCCTTGACGTGGCCGAACAATTCGCTTTCGAGCAGGGTTTCCGGCAGGGCGCCGCAACTGACCTCGACGAACGGCTGAGTATGGCGGGAGGACTGGTAGTGAATCGCCCTCGCCAACAGGCTTTTGCCAGTGCCGGACGGGCCGGTCATCAGGATGGTGGTGTTGCTGTCGGCAACGGCACCGATGAGTTCGAAGACGCGGGACATTTTGTAGTCCTGGCTGATGACGCGGTTGAGGCTGTATTTGTTTTCGAGCTGCTGGCGGAGCTGTACGTTTTCGCTCATGAGGGCCTGCTGGCGGACGGCGCGTTCGACGGCGAGGAGCAAATCGTCGTCGATGATGGGTTTGGTGAGGTAATCGTAGGCGCCTTTCTTGATGGCTTCGACGGCACTTTCGATAGTGCCGTAGCCGGTAATCATGATGACGACGGTTCGCGGGCAGTTTTGCCGGACGAGGGTGAGCAGCTCGAAGCCGTCGCCGTCGGGCATGTTGACATCGGTAATCACGAGGGCAAACGACTGGCGGCTGAGCTTTTCGCGTGCCTGGTGGATAGTCGTGGCGCCGTCGGTCTGGTAGCCTTCCATCGTCAGAAATTCGCATAGTGAATCGAGAATAATCGTGTCGTCGTCAACAATCAGGATTTTCGGTTTTGCCATTGATGAACTCCGTTTAAGGATCAACTATTAAGTCAACTATCCAAAATAAGGATTTCGTTATTTTATGCTGCTTACCGGACGCTGCGTACAGGACAACTGGATGGTAAAAGACGCGCCGCCTTCCGGATGATTTTGTGCATGAATCGTTCCGTTGAGTTTTTCGAGGATGTCTTTGCAGATGGCCAGTCCCAGTCCCGTTCCGCGCCCCTTGGGTTTGGTGGTGAAGAACGGCTTGAACAGGTCGTCGGTTTTTTCCGGGTCGAATCCGTGGCCGGTATCGCGGAATTCTATGCGACAGTCGTGTTCGGTTCGGGTGACTGTAATCGTCAGTTTACCCTTTTCGGGCATTGCATCGCAGGCGTTTTTAATCAGGTTGCAGAAGACTTGGAACAGGGAATCACTTTTGACGTGCGGCAGGGGACCGGTCTCGCTTCGAATGATTTGCACCTCAATCTGCCGGAGGGGGGATTCCATTGCCCGGATAGCGTCATCGAGCAGTTTGTCAATAGGGCTGGTTTCGAAGGCCTGGTTGGCACTGCGTGAAAATTCGAGCATTTCCGTAATGATCTGGACCATACGTTGCAGGCCGGTTCGGCAGTGTGACAGGTATTCTTTGGCTTTTTCGGGCTGGTTCTGGTCAAGAATACGAAGGGTCAGATTGACATACCTTAGAATGCCGTCCAGCGGATTGTTCAGTTCGTGGGCGACTTTGCCGGCTATTTTTCCAATCGCCATCAGGCGTTCGGCCTGTGCCATTTCGTGTTCTGCTTCCAATTTATCCGTAACATCTATCAGGATCGCTGCTGCGCCGAGGGCATGGGGTGTTTTTGTGTCTGTAACCGGGATGCAGGAAATATGAAGCAGCCGGGATGTGTCGGCTTGGGTATATTTGACAACGCCGAAGTCTATCTGACGACCTGTTTCTAAAACCGAAGCCAGTGTTTCCTGCCAGTTGTCCCAGATATTCGGATCCGTTCCGAGCGACAATGTCTGGTGGATGGTCGGCTGCAAATCGACTAATTTTTCGACGGCCGGGGTGTGGTCAATGACTTTAAGATGGCGGTCGAAGGAAATAATTCCGGCCTGAAATGATTGGGCAATCGAATATTCCAGCGCATCTAAATGAAGTTTGTCATGTCTTTTCATGATTAAAAACTCATACGAAGGCCACATTGCGTTTATTTCTGTAAACATTAAATCAGGTTCATTAGGTTTTGTCAATGGAATGTTTATAAAAAGAAACGCAGCGATGTGAATTGAAAACTTTTGTTGTTAAAATATGAGAATAACAGCCATAAGATTTTTAATCAACATCCAGAATTCCGGCAATAAAGCTCTCATAAAAGATTGTTTTTTATATTAAGCGCTAAAAAACTGTTTATATTTATCAACAAACGGGATAAATGCCGACAATAAAAATATCTGACATGACGTTAATCAATCGACCTTAAGTGTCTTTTTTATAAATAAGTTAGACATTGTTCAAAAAAGTCAGATTCTTTATTGAGGGCTAATGGAATGTTTTTTGCTCCTAATACTTATACGTTTTATTATGAACCGTTATGCAAGGAGGCCGAAAGGATGGATGAGGACAGAAGGAGACACGAGCGTTTTCCTCTGAAATTGTCAATTTTCTGCCAGCGCGTCGGACATTCCGGCGGCAAGCTCTATACCGGCAGAACGATTAATGTCGGTCCCGGGGGCATCCTGGTGGAGATGAAGAGCAATGAGTTGCGAGAGGGTGAGTTGCTTTGTGTCGAAATGACCGTGCCGCCGACCGAAGGGCTGTTGGAATTCGGGGGCAGTTTTTCCAGTTATGCGCGTGTCGTCCGGAACAAGATAGACAAAAATCTTGTGGCCGAGGCGCCTTTTGCTGAGGTTGTTGCGCTGGAGTTCTGCGATTCACCGAAACTGCGGGTTTGACGAACCGGAAGAAAAAACGCGGTTATTGACATTTGCTCTTTGGGGGGTACAATCCGTTCTTATGAATGGACACGTTTTTTTATGGTTTCTTTTTGTCGTCGTGTTGTTGGGGGTTGGCTGTGATGAGCCGCAGGAACAGCGACAGGCGGCGTATTCCGATATTCAGGGAATCACGCTCGCAGACCTTCAAGCCGAACAGCATTCGGAAACCGAATCATTATTGTCTTTTTCCGTATTGACGTATGTACTCGATGCGGATTCGCTCGAATCGCTGGAAACCATTATTGGTTCATTGTCTCAACGTGATATCCATTATGACAAAGCCGATGCTTTTGAGGCCAATGGTTTTTCCGCGGGCTGCGGGGCGCATCAGGAAGGTGCTTCGATTGCCCAGAAGCTCCAGTCCATCGGGGCGGTTCGCGTCACTCAAAGTTCTTTGATAATACCGGCGAATTCGAATGAAATCCTGTACGAATCGGATGTAACCGGTCCTAATGCAATTATTTATTCAACATCGGCAACCGGTGCGGGCGGAGCAACGATCGGAACGGGGAAACTGGGGTGGATTATTTCGGCTCAAAAGGACCCGGTTGCGCGAGGAGTTGTATCCGTAACGCTAAGTCCGGCCTTCTGGGAAATCGGAGCCAGTGACCTGCGATTGCTGGCGGGAAAAGAGCCGTATCAATACCATTTTTTTGATGTGGGACGTGTTCATTTTGACATGGAAGCGGGGCGGTTTTGTCTGTTGGGGCCTCATCGCGTTGTGCGGGACGAGGATACACTGGACCGGATTCTGTTTGAGGTGCCCCGGCGAAACATGGTGCGTTTTTTTGTGATTATTTTCGGAGGGCAGCGAGAAATTGATGGCGCCTGATTCTGATATGACTGCTGTGGTTGCCGTCAAGGCCTGCTGTGCTTACGAACCGGCGGCGGTGCGAGCGGCGATTGAAGGTCAGTTTCAACTGCTGGGCGGGGTGGAGCGGTTTGTCCAGCGCGGTCAGCGGGTTTTGATCAAACCGAATTTAATTGTTCCCAAGTCTGTAGACATTCCGGCACAAACCCATCCGGAGGTTATCTATGCGGTAGCGGAAATTGTCAAAGATGCCGGGGCGATTCCATGGGTGGGGGATTCACCGGCGTGGAGCCAAACACGGGGATGTCTGAAAGCGCTGGGGATTGACGAGCGGCTGGAAAAACTTGGCGCCGAAATCGTGAACCTGGACCGGCCGGTGCGGATGAGGATTGAAAACACGCCTGTCGGCATCAGCCGGGCTGTGCTGGAGGCCGATGTTATACTCAATGTGCCGAAGCTGAAAGCCCATCAGCAGTTGGGGGCGACATTTGCGTTCAAGAATATGTATGGTTGTGTCTGCGGGCTGGGGGGCAAGGAGAAGGCGTATTGGCATTTTGCGCGGGGTAAAGAGTTTGAACCTTTCTGCCGGATGGTCGTGGGTATTTATCAAAAACTGAATCCTGTGCTGACGATTATCGACGGCATTGTTGGAATGGAAGGGCAGGGGCCGATTAACGGGCAGCCCCGGCAGGTTGGTTACCTGGTAGCGGGAGTTGACCCGGCGGCATGTGAGCGGGTGTGCTGCGACCTGGTGGGGTTTGACCCGCGGGATTTGCCGCTGTTGATGACGGCGGAAAAAATGGGCGTTGGGATTTCGTCCAGTTTGCCGGTGAAAATTGTGGGGGATGTGTTTGATAAGCCGGTATGCGGTGACTTTCAGTCCGCACAATTGACGCCGCTGCGATTTACCTTTCCCCATATCTGCAAAAGCATTGCCAAACAGTGTGTGATATTATTGAAAAGCCTGTTCAGTTGAAGATGGCTGAGCCGATGCGTAGCATGGTGGCGCCTTCTTCGATGGCGATTTCGTAGTCCTGGCTCATGCCCATGCTGAGGTGTTTGAATTTGGCTCCGGCGATGTGTTCGCCGCGGATTTCCTCGAAAATCTCCCGTGCCCGTGCAAAACAGGCCCGCACGCGGTCTTTGTCCATCGTCAGGGGGGCCATTGTCATCAGGCCGATCAGTCGCAGGTTGGGCATGGTACAGAACTGTTCTGCCAGATGGATGGCCGCACCAACGGGACATCCGTATTTTTGGTTTTCTCTGGAGCAGTTGACTTGCAGCAGCACGTTTGTGTGAATGCCCTGTTTATGGGCCTGTGTGTTGATTTCCTCGGCCAGCCGAAGTGTATCCAGTGAATGAATGGTGTTGCAGATTTTCAGCGTTTGCTTGACTTTATTACGCTGCAGGTGACCAATTAGGTGCCAGTTGATTTTTTCAAGGACGGTTTCATCATCCGAATGTTCTTTGAACAGGGCCGCCAGGTCTTCGGTTATCTGCTTGAGATGCTGCACACGGTTTTCGCCCAGATCGGTGAAGCCCAAGTGAATCACTTCCCGGATGGCTTGAATCGGAGCGGTCTTGGTGACGACGATGAGTTTGACGGAATTTTCAGTGCGGCCGGCGCGGGCACATGCGGCGGCGATTGTGTTCTGCAGGTGTTTGGCTTTATCCGAAATCGAACTCATGTGTTTTCCTGTTTTTTAATATCTCTGGATTCCCGCCCCCGCCTTCGCGGGGGTGACATTCCTTCGCGGGAATGACAATGGCGTTAGTATCTTTGTTATGCCAAGTTTATTATTAAGGTAAAAAATTTGCGGTCTTTTTCAATTTTGCCGGGAGATATTCGTTGACGACGAAATCCAGACCGTGTTTTGCAAAAGCCTGCTGCTCGACACGAACGCCCATTTTCAGCATTTGGTTGATGGCAAGCTGCCATTCTTTATGGTGCTTGACGAACGGGTCATTTTTCAGGGCATCTTTGGCGCGTTTGATATCCACGTCTTTGAGCGGATGCGTGGGGAGTTCGTAATCCTTGATATCCTGCGGTGTGACGCCCAGAAAGCTGGTTTTGGGAACGCAGAAAAATTCGTTCAGATGCGCGGCATTGCCGGAACCGACTTTCAGGGTTCGATAGATATTAAAATAACCGTAAGGGTCGCCATCGACAAAGGCATAGACGGGAATCTTCATCTTGTCGCTGAGGCGGCGGATAAACCGTCGGCAGGCTCGCGTGGGGACGCCTCCCATGCTGACCAGAATGCAATCCGTCCTGGACCAGTAATCGTATTTGACCAGGCGCTGAAACATACCGGCGGTTTCAATTGCCAGGATAAATTTGGCCTTGCTCTGAAACTGGAGTTCTTCGACTTCAGACGGAATGGAATAGGCGCCGGAGCCGAACTTGGTGCAGTCGATTTTCAGGCGTCTGCCGGAAGCATCCCGGTCGATGACAAACAACCGTCCCGCTACATCGCCGCCTTTTTCTTCCGGAATAAATTTAAGCTGTTCGCGGTTGACACCGAACATCGCTTCGATATCGTCCATGATGGTATCCGATTCCGGCTGCTCGGAAAAGCCGGCTTTGCCCCAGTTTTTCGAAATGTAATACGCCTCTCGTTTGGTGGCCATGTCGTCGGTTTCAATCAGTTCTTTCGACAGGGCCATCATCTTCAGCGTTTGAGCAAAGGTTTTGACGGTATTGACCGTGAGCGTGCGTTTTTTGTCTTTGCCCAGCATTTCAAAATACCCTTTGCGGGCATGATATTTGACATTCGACAACGAACGAATAGGGGTGCTCATGGTCGGTTTGCGATTGGCGAGAATCGTTTTGTAAACCTGCTGTGCATTGTCCCTGATGCGGTCGATGACGGGTGCTTTTGCGGTTTTGGACATCGAAGTATCAACTCCCTTTAAACGTCTGTTTCCTTAATGAACAATGGACGTACTGTAAAGCATAAAAAGCATTTATGCAAGCGGAAAGGTTTGAATTGTATGGGGGAAAATACCGATTGACGTAACAGTGTGAAGATTCTATAATGTGCAAAAACGAGAATGTTTTTCGGTTAATTTTGTGAAAACGTGTTGACAAGGCTGTTGTTGACCGATATAGTAGAATGTGAGAATTAAGTCAAGTTTTGCTTGGCTTGTTTATAAACCTCGGCGAGGCTAAGTGGTGAGCCGTTTTCCCCCCCAGACGGACCCGCATTCCTCGCCATTTTTTTGCGCAACTCTTTTTTTGTAAACCAGTTAGCGATATTGTGTCCATTGCTTATCTTTTTTGTTTCTGTTTACAGAATCAATGTCTGAGGGACGGCTATCCGAGGATTCGGACATTTACTTTTCGGTTTCGCGAGCCGTCGAATTCGCAGAAAAAGACTCCCTGCCAGGTTCCAAGGTGTAATTTTCCATTCAAAAAACACAAAATTTCACTGCATCCTACAAGGGACGATTTGACATGCGCATCGCTGTTTCCTTCATTGTGACGATAGCCTTTGCGAAGCTGCGGAATCATCGCCTCTAACGTCAGGAGAATATCATGCGGGACATCCGGGTCGGCGTTTTCGTTGATGGTAATACCTGCGGTGGTGTGTGGGCAGGTGACGACGGCTATCCCTGAGTCAATGCCGCTTTTGGATATCACACTTTGCACTTGCGAGGTGATGTCGATCATTTCATTACGGTTGTGCGTTTTGACTGAAATTGTTTCTTCGATGATGTTCATATTCACTTCCTACATTTGTTCCACAACATTGATGCCCAATAATTCGCTCATGCCGTGTTGGATGGTGCGCGCGGTCAGTTCGCACAGCAATAAACGCAAGCGGCGCTGATCGGCGTTGTCGGCTTTGAGAACGGGACAGGCGTTATAGAAGCGGCTGAAACTTTGCGCCAAATCATACAGGTAGCCGGTCAGGAAATTGGGACGGCATTCGCTTGCGGCCGCGTCAATCGCCTGGTCGTAACGAATCAGCATTTTGGCGAGGTCTTTTTCGGCATCATCGGTGAAGGTTAAAGTTTTGATATTGGCCAGTTCGTTTTCGACATCGACATCTTTGCCTGCCGCTTTTCGTTCGATGGATTTGATACGGGCGTAAGCGTACTGCATGTAGGGGGCGGTGTTGCCCTCCATCGCGAGCATTTTGTCGAAGCTGAAAATGTAATCGCTGTTGCGGTTGTTGGAATAGTCGGCGTATTTGACCGCACCGATGCCGACGGCTTTTGCGATCTCGGTTTTTTGTTTGGCGGAGAGGTCAGGATTTTTTTCCTCGACAACGGCTGTCGCCCGCTGGACGGCTTCTTCGAGCAGGTCTTTGAGTTTGACGGTGCCGCCGGTGCGGGTTTTGAAGGGCTTGTTGTCCTCGCCCAGCATGGTGCCGAAGGTGACGTGCATCAGTTCTATGGCGTCATTAGTCCAGCCGGCCATGTTGACGACGGCGAACAGCATCTGGAAATGCTGGGCCTGCCGGGCGTCGGTGACATAAATGACTTTGTCTGCTTTTAGCTCCTGAATACGGAACCGCAGGGCGGCTAAGTCCGTTGTGGCATACAAAAAGGCCCCGTCCGTTTTTTGAATAATAAACGGCAGAGGATTGCCGTCTTTATTCTGGAATCCTTCCGGGAAAACGCACATTGCGTCATCTGACTCAACGGCCAGATTGTTTTGTTTTAACGTCTCAACAACCTCGGCCAATTTATCTGCATAGAAGCTCTCACCGCACACATCTTTATCCGTAAGTGTAACATTTAATTCTTTATAGATTTCTTGATAATGTTTTTTAGAATGAGCGACTAATAGTTCCCATCTTCCCAACCATGTTTTGTCACCTGAATGTAATCCAAGTGTCGCTTCTCTGGATCTTTCTTGAAAATTTTCGTCAGTGTCAAAGAGTTTTTTGGCTTCAATATAAAATTCTTCTGAATCAGATAGTGAATTGGGAATTACACCAACTACTTTGCCTTCTAAAGCGAGTTTAGACCTGAACTCAATATATGCGATCAGCATTCCGAACTGAAGCCCCCAGTCACCGATGTGGTTTTGTCGGATGACGGTGTGGCCTTCGAATTCGTAGAGCCGTGCGATGCAGTCTCCGATGATGGTGCTACGAAGATGTCCGACGTGCATTTGCTTGGCGATGTTCGGGCCGGAGTAATCGACGACCACGGTTTTGGGGTTTTGTTTTTTTTCGATGCCGAGCCGTTGTTTGTCGGTGTTCATTTCGAGAAGCCGGTTGGCTAAAAACTGTTCTTTTAATCGCAGGTTGATGAAGCCGGGGCCGGCGATTTCCGGGGGTTGGCAGATATCAGACACATCCAATGCGGCGACAATCTGTTCGGCAAGCTGTCGTGGATTGGTTTTTGCTTTTTTCGCGGCGGCCATGACGCCGTTGGCCTGATAGTCTCCGAACTTCGCATCGGCAGAGACTTTTACCAACGCCGGGCAGTCCTGTCCGGTCACGGTGCCAATGGCCTTCGAAATCCGCTGTTCCAGAATGTCGGTCAGTCTTTTCATTGTTACTCATGAATTTCCAGTTTTTTTGCATCGCCCCAAAGCATGTCGAGGTTGTAATAATCGCGGCGCTGGTCGTCGAAGATATGGACGACGACGCCGACAAAATCCAGCAGAATCCACTGGCCCTTGTCATAACCGGCGATGCCAAACCGCTGATGTCCCTGTTGTTTGGCTTCGAAACTAATCTCATCGGCGACGGTGCGGCTTTGGCGGTCGCTGGTGCCGGTGGCAATGACATAGTAGTTGGTGGCGGGGCTGATGCCGGTCAGGTCCAGCACGGTAATGTCTGTGCAGCGGCGGTCCCGCGCGATTTGTGCCGCTGACAGGGCTAATTGTTTGTCGTCTGTTGTTTTTTTTGTGTTTTTCGTCATTATTCGTTCGCTGAAGGCGATTCCGTAAATATAGTCTTTATTTTTAAAATGAAAAAGGGACACCCCTTTTCAGGAGTGCCCCTATAGGCTAATCGAAATAACATGGCACGTCAAGCATCAAGCGTTTAGTTGATGCCGACGAGATTAGAGAACCATTCCCCGATCATCGGAGCAAACTTGACAACCACGCCGCTGAATACCACGCTGACCATTGTCATCAGCTTGATGAGGATGTTCAGGCTCGGGCCGGAGGTATCCTTGAACGGGTCACCGACGGTATCGCCAACGACGGCAGCGCCGTGGACGGGGTTCTTGGTGCCATCGGGGAGTTTCTTTCCGCCGTGGGCACCTTTTTCGATGTACTTCTTGGCGTTATCCCATGCACCACCGGCGTTATTCAGCATGATGGCCAGGGAGAAACCAGCGGTCAAACCGCCAGCCAGAAGTCCCATCACGCCCGGTACGCCGAGAAGCAGACCGGTTGCTACCGGCACGATAATCGCCAGAGCCGAAGGAACAACCATTTCCTTCTGAGCGCCGGCGGTTGAAATCGATACGCAGCTTGCGTAGTCCGGTTTGCCGGTGCCTTCCATAATGCCCGGGATTTCCCTGAACTGACGGCGAACTTCGTTCACCATGGCGCCTGCGGCACGACCGACGGCCTTCATGGTCATTGCACAGAAGACAAAGGCCATCATGGCACCGATGAACATGCCGCAGATGAGTTTCGGGTTCATGATGGACATGTTGTACGCATTGACGAAGTCCATGACGGTTGCAACCTTTGCCGAAGCGGCGGTAAAGGCCATTTCACCTACTTGGTAAATGCCATCTTCGCTGGCATCGGCCAGCTTTCCAATCCAGATACGGATTTCTTCGATATAAGCGGCGAGCAGGGCCATTGCGGTCAACGCAGCAGAACCAATCGCAAAACCTTTACCGGTCGCCGCGGTCGTGTTACCGAGTGAATCCAGTGCATCCGTACGCTTGCGTACTTCTTCGCCCAGGCCGGCCATTTCAGCATTACCGCCAGCATTATCAGCAATCGGACCGTAAGCGTCGGTGGCCAGTGTAATACCCAGTGTTGAAAGCATACCGACCGCCGCAAAACCAATACCGTACAGACCCATGGATAAATCGCTGAATCCACCCGCGAAAGCAAACGCACACATGATGCCAATCGCGATGGTCACAACCGACCATCCGGTCGAGAACATGCCGACCGCCAGCCCGTCGATAATCGTGGTGGCCGGACCCATCTGGGCCTGTTCGGCGATTCCCTTTGTCGGTTTGTATTCGTCCGATGTATAGTATTCAGTAATCTGGCCGATGATGACACCTGCCAGAAGACCGGAAATGACCGAACCGAAAATGCCCCAGGTAATCATGTTCAACCAAGCCATAATTGCCAAAACGACCAGAATCAGCACGGAACTGCCCAGTGTGCCTTTCAGAAGGGCTGTCAG
>JADHXS010000060.1 GCA_016782835.1 Phycisphaerae bacterium
CATGGGCTGGTACGATGTTATCGCCCTGATTAAAGCAGTGTGTCAAAACAGAAATCTGGTCGGTTTTGATATTGTGGAATTGTGCCCGCGCGAAAACCTGTGGGGCAGCGATTTTCTGGCGGCCAAACTGCTTTATAAAATCCTAACTTTTAAATTTTGCCTGTAATCTGATTATGGGCGGTTTTTTGTGATGTGTTTTTTGACGGTTCGTCGGTCCATGCCGGTGCGTCGGGCGACTTCTTCGTAGCTGCCGTGACGTTTATAAAGCATTTGGCAGTAGTGGTTCAGCAGTTCTTCGGCGGTCAAGGAGCCGGTATCGACCCCAGCCAGCAGTTGTTCTTTGAGGTCGGTATTTTGGAGGGTCTGGCCTTCGTAATCCCGTTTGAGGATGACGCGGCGGATGCACTGAGCCAGTTCGCGGACATTGCCGGGCCAGGGGTAATGGCGTCCGAGCCGGGTTTCGATGACGTCCATGACGCGGTTGGACAGTTCGCGATTTTCTTTTCCGGTGATGGTCCGGGTGAAGTGGCGGACCAGTTCGGCCAGTTCGTTTTTATTTTCCTGAATGCGCCGGGCCAGCGGCGGTACATGAATGCAGTCCGAACAGAGGCGGTAATAGAAGTCGTCGCGGAATTTGTTTTCACGGCGCAGGGTCTCAATCGGGCGGTTGGTCGCGGCGATGACCCGGCCGTAAAACCGTTTGGATTCGTGGGAGCCGACGGGACTGAACGTGCGTTCTTCGAGCACTTTCAATAGTTTAACCTGTGCGGGAATGCTGACTTCGCCGATTTCGTCGAGAAAGATGGCCCCGTGTTTTTCGCACAAAGACAGGATGCCTTTATGTTCGGCGACTGCGCCGGTGAAGGCGCCTTTGGTATGGCCAAACAATTCAGATTCGAGCAGGCCCTCGGCATATTGCGACAGGTTAATCGGTAAAAACATCGTGGTAAAGCTTGCGGCAAATTGTTTTTTGACAGGGTCATAGGGGATGAATCCGCTTCGTCCAATCGCGGCGGCTGCGGCGCCTTTGCCGCTGCCGGTCGGGCCTTCCAGCAAGGTGGAAAAATCTTCCATCCGATCCCACAGGTATTGTTCATAATCGCGGATGTCGTAGGTAAAGATGTTATTCCACAGATCCATGCGCAGTTTTCGCATGCACCCGCTTTTGCCGACAAGGCCCTGATGGATGAAATAAAACGCCCGGCGAATCTGGTAGAACATGGAGAAATATTGAATGGCTTGTTCTTCGGAGAATCCGCGATGAACCAATTCCCTGACGGCCGTGGCACCGAAGGGGACCTTGACAGGATTGTCATTTTGTTGCTGCTCTAAGATGAAATTGTCAAATGCTGTCGCATGGTTATGATAAACCTCAAACAGGAACGTATATCGCATGAGTTCAGCATCTTGTTTATCGAAATCCTGAAAGCGGCATGGCTGTTTGACGTCCAGTTGACGTAAACGCTGTCGAATAGCATCAACCGCCAGTGGTACGATTTTTCGCCAGTCGTTTTCGGTTTTGAGGACGCCGGCGACTTGTCGGTCGATCTGCGGCCGCTCTTCGCTGAAGGGGTTGGTAAACGTCGCATCCGCCACCAGCCTGAAAAACCGGCGGTCTTGATTTGGCAGCTTTTTAATTCCCATTCATAAAATGTACTATAGGTGTTCATTTAATGTCAACACAAAAACAAAAAAACTCTCCTCGTGATTCGTAACAAAAATATAAGTCTTTGTTTTACAAGAAGATATATAAATTTGTGGTTTTGGCACGACGGTTGTTCATATAGAGGGATAGAACGAACAGTTTAGTACTTCTTTTTTTGAGGAGAATTTTAAATGAAGATCTTATTGATTGCACCGGCGTCGGGAAACTGGAAAAAGATTGCCGCACGGCGTTTTTTTAACGGCAAGACATTTCGCTTTTCGATGACCGCGCTACTGACAGTTGCCAAATTGTCTCCAGCGGATGCGGACATAACGCTTGTGGATGAACAGATTGAGGACATTCCGTTTAATGACCGGTATGATTTGGTGGGGATTACCTGCATGACTGCTACAGCGCCACGGGCGTTTGAGTTGTGTGCTTATTTTCGCAGTCGTCATATTCCGGTCGTCTTGGGCGGTTTTTTCCCCAGTTTAAATCCGGAGGCGGCGCTGGAGCATGCGGATGCGGTCGTGGTTGGGCCGGCGATGGAGGCTTGGCCGGCTCTGTGCGAGGATTTTCACAAGGGCCGTCTTGAAAAGATCTACCATGGCAATCCAAATGGTAAAGTTCCTTCTATGTTGCCCCGGAATCTGATTCGGACGGAGAATTATTCAACGGCAAACGCCACCTATGCCACGATGGGCTGCAAAAACAAATGCAAGTTTTGCTCTATCAGTGCTGTTTACAAAGCCAATCACTACACACGCCCCATTGATGATGTCATTGCAGAGGTTGCCTCTTTCGATTCAAAATTCTTTATGTTTGTCGATGACAATCTCACCCAGAACCGGGAGTATGTGCTTGAACTTCTGGAACGGTTGGCTCCGTTGAAAAAGCATTGGGTGACACAGGCGTCTATTGAAATCGCGGACGATGAAGAATTACTGGATAAGCTCAAAAAGGGCGGCTGTATCGGCGTGTTTATTGGACTGGAGTCGTTTAATGCCCACACCTTGAATGAGACGGAAAAAGGGTTTAACGCCCCTGAAAAATACCGCAGGGCGGTCAAAACATTGCATCGACATGGGTTGTTTGTTCAATCGGGTGTTATCTTTGGTTTTGACGACGACACGGTCGAGGTCTTTTCGACGACGCTGAACATGCTCGAACGCATCGGGATCGATGCGATTCAAGTTGCCGTCCTTACCCCGCTGCCGGGGACGGTTCTGTATGAGGACATGAAGGACCGGATGATCGATACCAATTATGAACACTATGATTATCGTCATGTTGTTTTCCAGCCGAAGCGCATGGGAGCCGAGCAACTGCAGGCCGGGGCGGATTGGGTGATTCGCAAATACTACGCTCCCTGGCGTATTCTGAGGCGAACCGTTCGCTGGCTGTGTACGCGGGGCTTATCACATTATACGTGTTTGTTTGTCGTCAACTGGGCTTATTTCGGAAGGACGGTTGCGTTTGGTATCAAAGGGTACAACCCGGCAAAAAGGAAAATCGCGGTTTTAGATTATTTAACCTCAATCGTTAAAAGAAAACGTTTAGCGTAAACAGGAGATAGATAAATGATCATGCTAAACAATAATGTTCGTACCGTTACGATTCCGTGGATGGGCAAGGAGTATATCGAATTACTGGCCCAATCGTTGACGAATCTCGGTATCCGGGTTCAGCTTCCCCCGCGCACAACGGACAAGACCATCCAAATCGGCGTGCGGAACACCGCCGAGATGGTTTGTTTTCCGTTAAAGCCGACGCTGGGCAATTTTGTCGAGGCGCTGGATAATGGGGCGGACACTCTTTTGATGTACGATTCTAAGGGGCAATGCCGGCTGCGGCATTATTGGAAAATTCAGGAGTTCGCATTGCGAAATATGGGGTATGATTTCGAGATGTTTAATGTGAATTTCGGCAATGTCCTGTCGGTCCTGAAAAAATTAAGCGGGGCGACTTACTCGAGGATATTGAAAGAGCTGTTTCGTTTTTACGGCCGGGTAAAGGGAGTCGATAAAAAGAAAGAAAGATGGTCCCGCAGAAAACCCAACATCGGGATCATCGGTGAAATATTCACATGCTGCGATGAGAAAATCAATTACGGCATAGAAAGCAAGATTCATAAACTTGGGGCCAAACCTGTCAATACCGTGACGCTGTCTTCTTTTATCCGGGGAAGTTTTTTGAAGAAAATACATTTTCCCACGAAGAACAGGCGGTACGACAAGCAAGCGGAAAAATACCTGAACGGCGAGTTGGGCGGACACGGTCGGGAGAATCTATCAAATCTTCTGGAATTGGTTGATCATCAAATCGGCGGGGTGATTCATTTATTACCCATGAGCTGCATGCCGGAGACGTCTATTGAGCCTTTTGTGACGGCCATCTGCCGAGAACACAATACGCCGCTGCTTCGGATACCGATTGATGAGAATACGGCGGAGGCGAACCTTGAAACAAGGCTGGAAACTTTTATCGAACTTATTAAGACGCGAGTGGAAAAATGAAAACATACATTGGACTTGATGTTGGAAGTGTTTCCGTAAAGTTGGCCGTAATCGATGAGAATGAAAATCTGCTGCGTTCGGTTTATTTAAGAAACTGCGGGTTAATTGACACTGTCATAAAAGGGCTGACAATGATGTGCGATACGTCCGAAGTGGCCGGCGTGGGCGTGACCGGCAGCGGACGACGGTTTGTGGGGATGTTTGTCGGTGCGGACCTGGTCAAGACGGAAATACTGGCTCATACGGTCGGCACATTATCCTATTATCCGGATGTTAGAACCCTGATGGATATCGGCGGGGAAGATTCAAAGCTGATGACGCTGAATAAAGGTATTCTTGAGAACTTCCAGTTGAATTCAATCTGTTCGGCGGGTACGGGGAGCTTTCTGGAATCCATCGCCGGACGAATGGGCGTACGCATTGAGGATGTCGGCGACATTGCCTTAAGCAGCAGGCAGCGGATCGATTTTCCCTCCAAGTGCGGCGTGTTTACCCAATCGGCGGTTGTTTCCAAAAAGAATACCGGTGCGAGCAAAGAGGATATTTTAATGGGTGTGTGCCGGTCGCTGGTCTGTAATTACCTGACAATGGCAAAGGGGGTTACACTGGAGCCGCCATTTGTTTTCCAGGGAGCCACCGCGAAGAATAAAGCCATTGTTTCCGCGTTTGAAGAAGAACTCGGCCACGCGGTGATTGTCCCTGAATATTGCGATGTGATGGGGGCCATTGGAATTGCCATAATGACTAAGCGAGCCAACCCACTGATTACGAATTTTAAGGGTTACCGCCTGTTAGAAAAGGACTATGAAACACGAACGGAAATTGCTAACGGGTGTGCCAATCATTGTGAATTAAATCTGCTTTTTGAGAACGGTCAATATATCGGATGTATCGGTAATAAATGCGGCAAATGCGGGGCCGGTATCGAGAGGAAAAACGAACGAATGAGTCTGTGTGCTTGAAAAAATATTAACTAAGGATGAAGAAAGGGGAATGAACATGAGACGAGAAATGATGGTTTTGGCAGTGGTTGTTTTATCGCTCGGTGCGGTGTACCTTGTCAATGGAGTTCAGCAGGCCTCCGCGGCCGAGAAAAAGAAGCTGCTGCGGGTGGGGGTGTATGACAGCCGGGGGATTGCGATTGCGTATGCTCATTCCCATTTCAATGATGAACGGTACAAGAAGATGAAAGCGGAGTTAGACGCGGCAGAAGCGGCAGGAGATGAGCAAAAGGCGGCAGAAATAAAACAAGCCGGTAAAAATGATCAAGCCAAAAAGCATTTGCAGGGATTTGGGACGGCGCCGGTTCATGAGTATCTGGATTTAATCAAGAAGCAAATTCCGCAGGTCGCCGAGACCGCCGGTGTGGATGCGATCGTCAGTAAGTGGGAGTTTGATTATATATCATCTGATGCGGAGGTCGTGGATGTGACGATGGCGTTGGCGAAATTGTTTGAGCCGCGTGAAAAAGCGTACCAATGGATTGAACAAATGAAAGATAAAGAGCCGATTCCTGCCGAAGAGCTTGGACGACTGGAAAAGGAAGAAACGTGCAGGGACAAAACAGCTATCTCCACCAAAAATATTACCGATAAGCAACTCCGGCAGACATTTGATGCTTACATGCGGGCGTGTGTTAAGAAAGATATTGAAGCAATGGCAGATGTATATGATCTGGAATACATCGCGATAAAATGGCCGGAGAAAGCAGGGGATAATCTTAATCAGATAAGGGAAATGAACAAGGGAATCGTAGTAAACAAACCCGATGAATTCTACCGGATGTGCACGCGTGCTGAGATACAATCCATTCGAATAAGTGAAAAGGAAATGCCGCATTCGGTTGGTAAAGTGCAAATTGCTGAAGTTAAATTTGAAGATTGGTCCTGGACTTTTCGCAAGACGGCTCAAGGTTGGAAGTTGATCGAGGAGGGTGTATCCGGAGAAACTTTTGATAGGATATCCGGAGCACAAGGACAAAAAGCCCCTCAGTCATGATGAACTTCGGCGGCTTGAAAAAGAGGACCCGCATTAGAAAATATCAAAAATCAAAATGCCAATAGCAAAATTGTGGAAGCGGCTTCGCCGCGACTGAAAAATAGATTCCTCATCCAGCCCAGCGCTGGGCTGGATTCGGAATGACGATGGAGGATTCGGCCTGCGGCCGAGACTGTTTTATGCTGGACCCCGGCTCGGGGGCCGGGGTGACAAACCGTAACGGGTGGTGGAGGGGGATTTTGAGCATCGAGATTGAAGTGTTGCTTTCTGGAGGGTCTTATGTTACAAACAGTGATGAAAAAAACAAGTAATCGGGAGCCAATGACGTTGAGGGATCAACTGCAAATCGAGCCGATTGAACAGGTCGATCCAGCCGGCTATTTGCCGACTGTTGAGAAGTATTTTGCCCATTACGGACTGGCCAGCGATTGGTGCGATGCCGAGCATTTATTTGGCTCATTCGAATCGGCAGGATTCACATTGGCGGCGCATTTGTATAAACCTGTGCAATATACTGCCACGGTTGTGTTACTGCACGGCTATTTGAATCACGCCGGACAATTCCGGCATCTGATTCGCTATCTGCTGGAAAACGGCTTTGCGGCGGCGGTCTATGACTTGCCGGGGCATGGGCTTTCCGGCGGTGAGACCGCGGCGATTGATTCGTTCGATGAGTATGTGCAGACAACGCAGGATTTTCTAACGCTTGTTAAACGGCACATGGGCGGTCCGTTTCATGCGGTTGGTTTCAGCACGGGGGCGGCAATCCTGACAGAGATGATGCTGGAAAATATCGCCGATGATTTTGAAAAAATTGTGCTGGCCGCACCCTTGATTCACTGGTCCGCCTATGAGCAGTCCAAGGGTACCTACAAGGTGTATAAGCAATTCACGGATAAAATCGCCCGCTTCCATCGCAAAAATTCCTCGGATAAAGATTTTTTGGTCTTCAATAAAACGCAGGACTACCTGCACGCCAAACATCTATCGCTGAAATGGGTCAAAGCCCTGTTTGACTGGAACGATAAGATCGAACCGATGAATCCCTGTCATCGTGAAGTGCTGGTCCTGCAGGGCGACAAGGACGGTACGGTGGACTGGGAATACAATCTGGGTTTAATTCGTGACAAATTTCCCAATGCCGAAATCAAAAAGATTGGCGGCGCCAACCATGAGTTGTTTAATGAAGCAATTGAATATAAACAGAAAGCTCTTGACTATATTGGTGAATATTTGAAATAGTAAACTGGATTCCCGCCTTCGCGGGAATGACAAAAGGCAGGTTGGCTAGATGATATAAATGAAGAAAGGAAGGTTAATCGTGGAAATAAAACGTAAAGCGAAAGGGTCGTGGGGGGTGCGATTTTTTATTGTGGTGCTGGGGATTATTCTTGGGGTGTTGTTTTTCTGGCTGCTGAGTTTTGTCGAAGGTGATATCGGTACGATGAAAGGGCCGGAGTGGAATACAACGCGGAGCCTGTATGTGACGGAAGAACTGGATAACCAGCAAACATTGCTAAGCAAAGAGGTTGAGAATCTTAAACGGAAAATTCAGACGCAGACCGAACAGCAGCGGCTTTTAAGCAGCAGCACGACAGCATTGCAGAATACGATCAGCCAACTGCTTTCGATCCAGAAGGAAAGCCTGGTCAAAGATGTCGAATTTTCCGAAAAGAGCAAACAGACCCTGCAGGAAAGTCAGGCCGCCTTTCTCGAAAATCAGCAAAAATACCAGTACTATAACAAAGACATTACCGAACTGACACAATTGCAACGGGAAAAAGAGGATGCACTGGCGGATGTTAATGAAGCCATCAAAACCCAAGAGCAGGAAGCCCGAAATGAATACGATAAATTATACGAGAAACATCGGCTCAAAGTTGCTGTTTTGAAACTGGCATTTCTGGTGCCGGTTTTTCTGCTGGTGTCGGTTGTCTTTATGAAATATCGGACAAGCGCCTACTGGCCGCTGGTGTGGGCGGGGTTTATTGCGGCCTTTATCAAGGTCGCATTCGTGGTGCATGAATATTTCCCCACCGAATATTTTAAATACATCGCGTTATTGGTGATTATTGCGATTGTGCTGCGGATATTGGTTTATTTAATCCGGCTGATTGTCGCGCCCAGGAAAGACCTGCTCATCAAGCAGTATCAACAGCATTACGATAAGTGCATCTGCCCGGTCTGCAGCAAGCCCATCCGAACGGGGCCGCTGCGATACATCGGCGGCCTTCATAAAAAGGCGCAGGTACCGGGCGGACAGTCTATTGACATGACGCAGCAGGAAGTTTATACGTGTCCTTCCTGCGGGACCGAACTGTATGACAAATGCGGCCAGTGCGGCAATATCCGCCATACGCTGCTGCCGTACTGTGAACACTGCGGCGCGGAAGAATCCGAGGTTTAAAAATAGGGAAAAGGAAACTGAACGTTGAATACGGACCATTCATTAAAATTGTCGCGGTCGTTTGACTGGCATAATGCTACGCAGTTCCTCGGCGCCCTCAATGACAATGTGTTCCAGGGATTGATGATTTTCTTTTTAATCGGCATTCTCGGAACGGATAAAAAGGCGGACATCAATGCCATGGCGGCCATTATTTTTGTTGTTCCGTTTTTGGTTTTTACGCCGTTTGCGGGCAGCCTGGCAGACTGGTTCAGTAAGCGGAATATCATTGTGATGACCAAGGCCGCTGAACTTGTGATTATGATTTTAGGTTGCCTGGTATTTTACTTCAACTTTGCGATGGGTATTTACCTGATGCTTTTTTTGATGTGTACCCAGAGCGCCTTTTTCGGGCCGTGCAAATACGGTATTATCCCCGAACTGGTCCATAAAGACCAGATATCCAGAGCAAACAGCTTTCTGGAGAGCATGACGTATCTGGCGATTGTTATTGGTGCCGCCGGGGGGCCGTTGCTTGCGAAGGTTACGGGTCGAAGTTTTGGTCTGGCGGGCCTGGCCTGCATTGCGGTTGCCGCGGCGGGGTTGTTTACCAGCACACGAATTGCCAAAACAAAACCGGTTGGTGAAAAATCTAAAGCCTCATTGCTGTTTTTCAAAGATGTTTATGGTACTCTCGGGCAGGTTAAACATGACCGCGACCTGATGTTGACAATTTGGGCCAGCGCTTATTTTATGCTGATTGGCGGGTTTGCCAAGATCAACCTGATACCATACGGCATGGAGGTTTGTCGATACAGCGATATCGACAGCGGCTTCTTGTTCGTGATTGCTGCAATCGGAATCGGTATCGGTTCGTATCTGGCGGGACGGCTCAGCGGACGCAATGTGGAATTAGGCATCGTGCCACTGGCGGCAATTGGGATGGCTGTAACGTCAATCGCATTGGGGTTAGTGATTTCGGCGGCAGAGACATCCGTACCGCTGTCATTTTTTAAACATCCCTGCTGGGGAGTTTTTACGCTGATTCTGTTAATGGGTGTTAGTTGCGGGCTCTATATCGTTCCGATTCATTCGTTTATTCAGTTGAAGGCGCCGGAACATATTCGCGGGCGGGTATTAGCCGCGTCGAGTTTCCTCGGATGGGTTGGTGTTTTTCTGGCGGCATTACTGGTGAAGTTCGTCTGTGGGAACCTGGGCGTGCCCTCACGCTGGATGTTTTTGGTGCTTGGTATGTTGACGCTGGTGTTAGCGGTGGCAACGGTGATTGTCCTGCCGGACTTTTTGGTGCGGCTGGTTGTTGTACTCATCACACGGATTATCTATCGCATCAAAGTCGAGGGCGAAGAAAATATTCCGACGGAAGGGCCGGCGTTGATTGTGTCCAACCATGTTTCGTGGGCCGATGCGGTGGTGCTGGGGGCGACACAGCAGCGGCGCATCCGGTTTGTGATGGACCGCGCAATTTATCAGAGTCCTTTGCTGGGCTGGCTGTTCAAATTGCAAAAGGTGATTCCGGTTAGTGCGACCGACTCGCCGAAAAAGATTGTCGCCTCGTTGCAGGAGGCCCGCAAAGCGATGGATGAGGGCTACCTTGTCTGTATCTTTGCCGAAGGGATGCTAACGCGCACGGGAATGCTGGGCAAGTTTCATGCAGGCTTTGAGAAAATCGTTAAGGGGACGGATTATCCGATTATCCCGGCTTATCTGGGCGGACTGTGGGGCAGTATCCTGAGTCACTACCATGGCAAACTCATGAGCGCCTGGCCCAAACGCCTGCCGTGTCCGGTCAACGTACATTTTGGCAAGCCGATGCCTGCGGATTCGGCCAAACGCGATATTCGCTGGGCGATTGAGGAGTTGTCGGTCGATTATTTCAACAGCCGAAAATCCAGCCGGTACAGTTTGGGCGAAACGCTGGTACAAACCGCCCGCAGGAACTGGTGGAAACCCTGCATTTCGGATACGACGGGCAAACGGCTGACGTTTGGCGAGATGTTGATTGCGGCGACATTATTGGCTGAAAGAATCGAAACGCAAACCGCAGGGCAAAAAAGTATTGGACTCTTTTTGCCGTCATCGGTTGCCGGTGCATTGGCCAATTACGCTGTGGCTTTATTGAATAAAACCGCGGTGAATCTGTCTTATACAGCCTCCGAAGCGGACCGGGCCTATATGATCGAGACGGCTGAGATTAAAACGGTGCTGACCAGTCGGGCGTTTCTGGAAAAACTCGGCGTTTCGGTTGATATGCTTCCCGGTGTGGTGTTGATGGAGGATTTGATTGGCGGTTTTACGGAGCAGGATAAGCGAAAGGCGTTTTTCAGGGCACGGTTTGGATGCCGTAAAAAACTGGCACGGGTGCCGAAAGACTTTGATGCTGACGATATGGCGGTTATCCTGTTTTCCTCCGGCAGTTCCGGCAGGCCCAAGGGCGTGCAGCTTTCCCATCATAATATACAGGGCGATATTGAAAGTGCCCTGATGGTGTTTAAGGTGTTTAAGGGTGACAAACTGTGCGGGATATTACCGTTCTTTCACTCGTTCGGTCTGACCTGTACGATGTGGCTGCCGCTGGTTGCGGGCGTGCCTGCGTGTTTTGTGCCCAATCCACTGGACGGGAAACTGGTGGGCGAGACTATCGCTGCTGAGAAAGCGACACTGCTATTTGCGACGCCGACATTTTTGCTGAATTATCTGCGACGCTGTGAGCGGGAAGATTTTAAAACCGTTCGTTTTATCATTGCGGGAGCGGAAAAACTAAAAACAAAAATGATTGATTCGTTTGAGAAAAAATTCGGTGTTCGTCCCTGTGAAGGCTATGGAGCGACGGAGTGTTCGCCGCTGATTGCGTTCAATGTACCGGATGCCAATGTCGGCGGGGGCAAACAGATTGGAACGAAAACCGGCACGGTGGGACATACTATTCCCGGATTGGCGGTCAAGATACTGGATGCTGAGACAAATCAGCCGGTTGAGCCGGGGCAAGCGGGATTGTTGTATGTCAAGGGGCCCAACGTGATGAAGGGTTATTTAAAACTGCCCGAAAAGACCTCCGAAGTGCTCAAGGACGGCTGGTACAACACCGGCGATATTGTTTCGATCGATGCGGACGGATTTGTGACGATTTGCGACCGGCTCAGCCGGTTCAGCAAGATTGGCGGCGAGATGGTCCCCCACATGACGATTGAAGACGTGTGTATGCAGGGACTTCATATCCATGACCCGGTGCTGGCGGTGACGAGTGTGCCGGATGAGAAAAAGGGCGAGCAGATTGTGATATTGTACGAAAAGGAAAAGGTCGATGTCGATGCGCTGTTTTATGTGCTGGCCGAAAGCGGCCTGCCAAAACTGTATATCCCCAAACGGGAAAACATCATCGCCGTTGAAGAAATCCCGCACCTCGGCTCCGGCAAACTCGACATGATGAAACTCCGCCAAATGGCCATCGAATCAAAAAAACAATCAAAAGGTTAAGATTTTAGGCAATTGAAGATGAAATTTAATAGAAAAGATGTAATGCTTTTTTGGATAGCGGTAGTGGGTGGAATTTGTTCGGGGATTTCTTGGTTTTGGATTGGAGAGGGATTGGATGGTATCTTAGGCAATTTCATGTCATGGTATATTTTACCTGGAATCATTCCGCTAATGATATCCTTGTTTATATATATTTTAGGAGTAAAAAAGCAGGATAAATCAAAGGTTGTGTTAGTCAGGAGTTTATGTTTCTTGGGTTTGTATTATTTTTGTCATTGGCTCCCAATGTTTATGGTGATTATTTTTTGTTGTTTCAAAGGCGGATTTTGAGTTGGTATGACAATGAATAAAGGAGTTTCGATATGGACGAGTTGATAATATTTTTGATTTTTTTGGCGATTGGGCTGGCATTGGCCGGGCCAGTGGCGGTGGTTCCGGTGATTGTCTTATTCAACAAGATGGGCAAGCTGGAACGCCGCATCAGCCGGATTGAGTTTAAGGGATATGAGCCGCCCATTCAGCCGCCGCCGATGCCGGCGGTATCGCCAAAAGTTGAAACGACGGCTGCACCAATACCCCCAGTAGCGCCGACACCGCCGATAAGCACGCCGGTTGAAATGCCGGTTGAATCAAAGCCGCCCATTGCCGCCGGTGTCGCTGCTGAAACTTCATACCAACCGAAAACCGGCGCACCTGTTTCGGTGGAAACGGCCGCGGCGATGGATTTTATTAAGAAGGCCGTTAAGAAGCCGGATAAAGGCACCAACATGGAAATGAAGCTCGGTATCTCGGCCGCATTGGTGATTGGTGTGATTACCGTCATTGTCGGCGTGGGTTTCTTTCTGAAATATGTTTATGAGAACAAGTTATTCAGCGATGTTGCACGTGTCTGCATTGTTGCGATCGGCGGTTTGACAGCGCTGGTTATTGGTGAAGTTATCCGTCGCCGTGATTACGGCATCGTCGCAAAAGGTATTTCGGCATTGGGATTTGCTTTATTATACGCGGCAGTCTTCAGTGCGAACAAGGTTTATGGATTGATTGAACTGCCGACGGCATTGATTGCGGCGCTTGTGATTACCGCCGGGGCAATGGCCTATGCGGTATGTTTGAATGAGCGGCTAATCGCATTTTTATCGTTGTTAGGCGGCTATCTGAGCCCGCTGATTATCGTGTATAAGCAAGATTTACCGGTGCCGGTATTTAGTTATGTGCTGGTGCTCAGTATTGGTGCAATTGCCTGCGCAATGTTCCGACGCTGGCGGCTTGTCAACTGGGTTGCGATGATAGGTACTTATTTGCTGTACACCGTTTGGTTTGAACAGTTCTACCGAGCCGATCAGTTGCCGACGGCGATGGTCTGGCTATGTATTTACGGCAGTATTTATCTTATCCAACCACTCTTTTATGGTCTGATTCGAAAAATTCCGGCCCGTGCCGAAGACGTGGGTCTTGTCGTGCTTAACAGCATTGCGGTATTTTATTATCTCTACCAGATGCTGTATGCGGACTATCAACAGGAACTGGCGCTGGCGGTCGCGGGGATGGGACTGGTACATCTGTCGCTGATGGGCGTTGTCATTGTTCGCTGTCGGGACGATAACAAGCTGACCGCCGCACTGGGGGTTTTGGGCACAGCGTTTGTGACTACGGCGATTGGGCTGTATTTCAGCGAAATGCAGCCGAAGCTCCTCGGCTGGGCGATTGAGGCGGTCGTGCTGACGTTTATCGGCATTCGCTACCAGAGCCTGTGGACGAAGGCGATGTCACTGATTGTTGCCGGGATTGCGTCAGCGGGTCTGTTCTATCATCTGCCGCTGCATGATTCCGAGGCATTTAAAGTGTTCCTGAATGCCCCGTTCGGCACATGGCTGTTTGTAGGGCTGGCGATTATAATTTGTCATGGGCTCTGGCGGTTTATGCGGTCTGCGGACGATGAAGAAGGTTCATTACTGGCACAGGTTTATTTTATATGGGGGCGGTTGCTGTTGGCAACTGGAGTCGCATTGGAATGGTATGCCCATTGCAGTTGGCACATCGAGTATGTCAAACAGGAGCAGGCGTATTTCCTGATGGGGTTGATGGTCATCGCGTCGATTTTAGTCATCGGATTTTTCCTCCGGCCGATTTGTCCCAAAGGCAATCTTATGCGAATCGTCGCCGCCCTGACCGCCACCGTCGGAGTGGTCTTTACCGGCATGGCAATGATGGGTGTTTATTATCATGAATTTATGATTTTTGCCAATCTGCCGTTTGCAATTGCCGGCGTGTTTACGGCTATCGTTTTCCTGGGGGCCTGGCAGGTTCGGCGGGCGGTGGATGAAGACCATCCGCAGCGGGAGCTTTCCGGTGCGATGGTAGTCATGGGGCTGATGCTTATCTTTGTCCTGGTCAGTGAGCAGATATACAGCTACTGGTACTGCCGGAATGAATATGGGCAGACGGTTGCCAATTGGGAGTCGGTCGCTCATTACTACATGTTTATTTCATGGGCTGTTTATGGACTGCTTGTGTTGTTTGCGGGCATTCGATTTGACAAACCGGTGATTCAGGCGATGGCGGCGATGGCGGCGGGATTTTCCGCGGTGGGGTTGTTCTATCATCTGCCGCTGCATAACAAGGGCGATTTCAACTTCGTTTTCAATCTCCCCTTTATCACATGGGTTTGTGTCTCCGTGGCAATTCTCAAGGGCCATGCGCTGTGGCGATGGCTGCGTCCGGACAGTAAGCTGGAAATACAGCTCTATTATACCGCCGGTGCGCTGCTGCTGGCAGTGGGATGTCTGCTGGAATGGTATGCCCATTGTCGATGGCAAGTTGATTCAGCCAATGTTGGCGAAGCCAATTTCATGTTGGGCAGTATTCTCATTGGTATCGTGCTGGTGCTGTCGTTCCTGTCCCGACCGCTTTCTCCGGCGGGCGATTTGGTACGAACGGTCGGAGTCCTGCTGGGGCTGGGCGGGGCGGTCTATACTGCCTATGTCATGAATGAGGTGTATTTCCAGACCTTCACCCTTTTCGCCAATATCCCGTTTGCAGTTGCAGTGTTGTATGCCGGTGCGATGTTGCTGGCGGCATGGTTTATGAAGCAAGCCAACAGTGACGCCCCGGGGCAATCGATATTTGCTTCGCTGATGGTGTTAAGTGCGCTGGTTTTGTTGTGGGCGCTGCTCAGCGAACAAATCTATCAATTCTGGTATTGCGGCCATGAATACGGCGATGTCGATTCCAACTGGCGGTTTAAGGCGCAGATGTATATCTCCGTTTCGTGGGCCATTTATGCCGCCGTGCTGTTGGTGATTGGCTTTTTGTTCCGCACGCGCGCGATTCGTTATCTGTCGCTGACGATTTTCGCGGTCCTGCTGGTCAAGATCAATCTGGACATCTGGAACCTGCGGACGGAATACCGCATCGCGACATTTGTGACAACGGGTCTGGTGCTGGTGGGAGTTTCGTTCCTGTACCAGTTTCTGAAAAAGAAGGGGTTCTTTGATAGGGTCGAAAATAAAATGCTTGAAATCAATGAAAATAAATAACAGAAGGAAGCCGGTTATGAACATACAAAAATCGTTCTTAATAGTTGTGATATTGGTTTGTCTTGCAAGCGGGGGCGTTTTGGCTCAAGGGCAATCGCATTATTACTATCTGCCGCTGCGTCAGCTTGAGGTTGAGGGACAATGGCCGGACGGGGAGCAAACATCGCCGCAACTGAAATGGCCCAACAGACAATACCTGAAATATACTTTTCACGATTGAGTTTTCCCGTTTTCAAGCGGCTTGAATGTGAAAGTTTTCAGCCAGCAATGTTTGCAATTCCGGAAAATATTTCTTCCGCTTTCGGAAAAAACTTTCGCAGGCCCGCTTGAACTCCGCA
>JADHXS010000061.1 GCA_016782835.1 Phycisphaerae bacterium
TATTCCACGCACGCTTTAACCGTCTTCAATTCAAAACAGGTGCGAAACAGAAAATCCCTCTAATAACGCTTTTCCTTATCGATACCTCCAACTTTTGCCCTCTAATACGATCCCAATACTAAGCTCCTTGGAATCCAAACTACACATTTACGACGAAATAAATAAAAAGCAAGTAAAAAATATTTTAATCCTCTATCTGTTAATCCGTATAAATACCGACATGAAATTGATAAGGCTTTTTAAAAAAAGAAGTTAGACGAACTCTCATTGCAAAAAATATTTTTTTGAGATGGGATCTTTCATCACAATTACAGCCATCGGATGTATCGTGATGATGTGTCTGCTTGATCCCCCCTGTAAATTAAAGGTTCCCGGAACCTTTTTTTCTCTATACGAACTAAAAAATAAGAACTAAAAACTAAGAACTAAAAACGATTCCCCTTCCATATTCTATTTCCAAAAATCCAGCCACTTGGAAAACTTCCACAATTCAAAATTAAAAATTGCTGTTCCTCCCTATTGCCTTCTGACTATTGCCCATTGCCTGAATTAAACGTTTTTTCAAAAAACGTTTAATTTTGTTTGACATTTATCTAACTTCTGATATAATACAGAAAATTGAATACTAAAAAGATAAAATAAATTCGTGTTAATTCGCGTGCATTCGCGGTTAAAAAGTAAAGATGAGTGCGAAACCCCATCGCCCGGCCCGTCTTGAGCTTGTCGAAAGGCCTGCCCTGAGTCTCGATTTATCGGAAAAGAGCTAAAACCCTGTTTTTACAAATCCGAAACAGCGCAGCGCTTTTGAGGATTTTACTCCTGTGCCTGTGGGGCACTTTTATGCCAAACGAACCCAATTTCCGAATTTGCAAAACCACCGTAAGTAATTTATCCACAACTGCTTACTGATAACTGCCGACTGCTGACTGACCAAAAAACGAACCCAAACGAACCCAATTCGAAGCCAACTACTTGCAAAAACCACTCGAATTCGTTATTATCTTCGGGCAAACTAACTTATTTAAGACTTTGGAGGTTTAGAATGATTGGTTGTCATATTGGACGGAATTTTCAGGTATCGGTTGCGGGCGGTTCTTATCAGGACGGACTTGCGGCGATGGTTCATGGAGCCCCTCCGGGGATGATTTTGACCGAGCAGGAAGTGTATGGGGATTTATTGCTTCGAAAACCGGGGGCCGATGAGCTTTCCAGCCCGCGTAAGGAGCCGGACCTGCCGGTTATCTATACGGGTCTCAATGCCGCTGATACCATCGAGAACGCGGGAAACAAGAACCATACGAACGGCACGCCGCTGACGATTTTGATACCGAACCTGGACCGGCATTTTATCCATATTAAGCAGTACCAGGACACGAATCGCACGCCGCGGCCCGGGCACGCTTCGTTTGCGTCGTTCGCCAAGTACGGCCCGGACGACGACGCCATCGGGGCGGGGATTTTCAGCGGGCGTTATACCTCGACGATTGTCGCGGCGGGGTTTGTCGCCAAGAAAGTGCTGAAGGCGTTCGGCATCGAGGTATTCTCGTTCATTAAGGAAGTCGCCGGGGTGAGTTGCGGCGAGATGGATTCGGCGGCGATTTTCGACTATACGAATCGTTACAAGAAAATGCGGCATGACCTTGACCCGTTCTACCAGGAGATTTTCGTCAAGGGCCGGCTGACACCGGAAATGCGGTTTCTGGAGAAGATGGCGGTTTTGGCACAGGTGGAAAACGAAATTGACGACATCCGCGGCAAGGCCCCGAAAGTGACCACTAAAGAGGTTATCGAGAAATACGGCGTTCATCCGGTGATTGATTGTCCGGATATTGAGGTTGCCGAAGCGATGCTGGCGGCTTGCAATAAAATCACCAAGACCGGCGACTCGTCCGGCGGCATTGTTGAAGTGCGTGTCACGGGCGCGCCGACGGGACTGGGCGAGCCGGTGTTCTACAAGCTGGACGGCGAACTGGGCAAGATGCTGGGCATCGGGGCGGTTAAGGGCGTTGAGGTCGGTGCGGGATTCGGCGTCAAGGATATGACGGGGTACGAATCCAACGACCAGATGCATTCGGAAAACGGTAAGGTGGTCTTTGATTCCAACAATGCCGGCGGCATTACCGGCGGGCTGAGTACGGGACAGGATATTATCGTGCGACTGGCGGTTAAGCCGACGCCGACGATTGACAAGCCGCAGCATACGGTTGATAAATACACATTGGCGAATACGGATTTGGCGGCGATCACCCGGCGGGACCCGACGATTGTCGGACGGATCTGGCCGGTGGCGGAAAATTATACCGCGATGGTGATTTTGGACCATTTGATGGCGCATCTGGGGTATGAGCAGTTGAAGGCCAAATTTGCCCGATAAACGTCCGAATGCGATGACAGGCGCTTCGGCTTTATATTCGCATGGCTTGCGCCATGGCGTTTTTATGCAGACATTAAAAAAAGGGACGCGTTTTTAACGTGTCCCTTTTTGATTGGCTTCATTTCAGCGGGGTTTAATTTTCAAGCGCCGCCATCGCATCGGCTTCCGCCTCGTCCTTCAGAACAATCGTGGGCTTGACCATAATCAACAGAATTTGCTTATCCCGAACCTCACTGCGATTTGAGAAAAGCCGCCCCAATATTGGTATCTTGCTGAGAACAGGAGCCCCTGCTTCCATTTCGCTATCCGCCGTTAATGTCAACCCGCCTAAAAGAATGGTTCCCCTATCCGGAACTGTTACACGCGTCTGGACAAGACTCTGTTGTTGGGTGGGGAGAACATAATTATCCGTTTGTGCCTCACCATCGACAATCGCCGTCGCCGTCATTTGGGTTGTCGCCAGAACATCAACCAATTGGGCACTGATTCGCATCAGAACATACTTTTTATCAGAGGTGATGACCGGGGTTACTGACAATGTTACACCGGAAGTAATGTCTTCCGTCTCATGGGTCCACCAAAAACTGGTCGCCGACACACTGTTGGCAACGGTCGTCTCCGTATTCGGCGTACTGTCCGTAACTAACCGTGTCTGCGTCATCACAGTTAGTGTCGCGGATTCACCATTCAGCACCGCGACCTTCGGGGCTGTTAGTGTCTTTGCATTCCGATGAGCCTGTGTGGCCCGAATGATAAAACTAACCTGTAAATCATCCAAATTTTCAAAGCTAAAGGATGTGTAAAGAGCCGCATTATCCTGGTAAGGCGTTGATACCAAATCTCCCAAGCTGCTTGATATGCCAGTGCCCGTAGGTGCAACAAGACCAGAAGAGTTTTGGCTCAGCGTAACGGTATGATCGAAAGCACCGCCCAAATTGAACGCAATATCCGTATCAATACCGATATCTTCAAGGAAGTTTTCATCGACAAGCAGGAACCGTGCTTCGATGGCAATCTGCTGTCCAAGATCGGCTCGCAATTTTTCCAGAAAATCGTTGATCTGCTTATGTATTTCAGGCGTCTGCCAGATAATTAATTTTGAATTGCTGTACTGGTCAATCCGTCCTTCACCGCCTTCATCATACCATGTCTCCGGCTCAATTGTCTGCTGAATTGTGTAGATTAACTGATAACCTATGTACTGTGACTGCCAGTTGCCGACTTGGTTTTGGCCGCTGCCACCGCCACCGCCGCCGTAACCGCTGCCGCCGCCACCGCCACCGCCGAAACTGCTGCCGCCGCCGCCGTAGCCGCCACCGCCGCCGCCGAAACCGCCGCCGCCACCGCCACCGCCGAAACTGCTGCCGCCACCACCGCCGCCGAAACCGCCGCCGCCGCCGCCGCCGCCGCCAGATTGGTTATTCGTACCGCTGTTGTTCTCATCCCAATTGGCAGGCGGATTCAACAAGTCGGTCACATCATATATTTCAGTTCGGTAACTGGTCGGCAATGAATCCGTCGTCGCAATGGTAATGACGCCTTCTTCAACAACGTAATCCAGCTCGGCAAATCCGCCGCTGCTGACCGCCTGCAAAAGCCGCTTCAAAGCAGTCCGCAGAACGATATTATTCAACCCTTCGCCGGTCATGTTAATCGGTGTGTCTTTTTCGATGAACGCATTTTCACTCAGATCGCCCCACAGAACGATGATGGTCAGGGGCGGAACAACTGAATTGCGTAATAAATCAATGGCCTCCTCGAAGGTCGTGTCTTCGGTCAGCATCGACAGGTCAACCGTTTTATCCAACTGCATATTCACCGCCACGTCAGCAGGGCTCAGGCCCTCCGCGACAGCCGCTTCTCGACGTTCGGCAATTTCTTTCCAGTTTCGAGGATAGTTTATTTCGCTGGCGTACGGGATCCCTCGTCTTTGCGTTTCCAAGAGCAGTTTTAATTCTTCCTCCTGGCTCTGTTTTTGAATATCTCGTTGTTCCATATAGCGTATTGTGTGTTCCATGCTTTGCTTGAGAATCAGGGCTTTCTGATTCAGCGGATCAATCGCCAAAAGCTGCTCCAACTGCCCGAGGGCTTCTTCGTACCGCTGCTCATCCATAAAGGCAAACGTTCGATCCATATAATTTTCGATCGCTTCGGCCCGCTGGGTCTCCATACTCAGCCGTATTTGCTGCGTCAACTCGGTGGCTGCGGCCTGGCGCTCTTTGGCTTGCTGTTGGTTATAAGTCAGACGAACCTCATCAATCTTCTGGTCCAGGCTGGATAACAAGGCATAATCAGTTTTGTATTGAGTATCCCCCAGCAGCATCTTGTTCTTTTCGATGATTGAAAAGGCTCTTCGGATCGCCTGTTTGGCCAATTCGAACTCATTGGCAGCCAAATACCGTTCTGCTTTTTCCAGTGAATCGCTGACGATGGCTTCGGTATAACTGCGTAACACTTCCCTTTTGGTTTTGATAACCTGCAAATAAGACTGATCCTGCTGCATCTGCTGTGACTGTTCCGGCTCAGGGAAGGGGGACATTTCCTCAACAGGTTCCGGTGTCTCGAGCGGCAGCATTTCCAACGGTTCGATTTCCTCTTCCATTACCTGTACCTGCCCGACAGACGGTTGAGCCATCACATTCTCGGTGACCGTATCGGTTTGTTCGACTAACGGAATCAACGCCTCGACCGTTTCAACCTGTTCAACTTGGGCAGGCTGAACAGGCTGTTCAGCCTGAACTTTTGCAGCAATTTCATCATAAGTAGTGGCGATCATCTGCTTTTCCTGCGCCGTGGCATACTGGCTGTCTTTAATCTGTTCCAGGATTTGCAGGGCCTGTTGGTACCGGCCTTCTGCGGTCAGCGTATCGCTTGTCTGAAGCATCTGAGCAATTTTTTGGCGTTCCTGAAGGGCCATGGCAGTTTTGTCTAATAGTCCCGAGATGGTTTGGCTTTGTTTCTCGGAGAGATAAGGCGCATAATCGGAAGATGTCTGCAGCATATTCAGTTGAACTTCCGCCTGCTGGTAAAACCCTCTCCTGATTTGCTCTTGAGTGACACGGATAAAAGAGTCTATTTTAAGTTGCCGTGCTTCTTCTTCGCTGGCAGGTTGTGCCATGACTGCCGAATAACACAATCCGAATAACACCAGCAAAAATAAGATGCGAATAAACCCATAATTACGCAAACAGTGCATCTTCACTATGTACCTCCCAATATAAGTCCAAAAAAAGATTAAATTAAAATAATTCCAAAAGAGACAGTTAATCCACACAGTACATCCCGCGTGTCGTAAGTTTATAGACTAAATATCGCTAATGCAAGCGAAAAAATCGCTAATCTTGCTCTAATAATCTTGTTTTCATAATAAATAATCGGTATATTTCGTATCTGGCAATCAATTTTTAGGCGTAATTTATTGAAAGAAAACCTCATCTATGACAGGGAATTGGTTCTGGCCATCGAAACTTCCGGCCGAGTTGGCTCTGTGGCGGTGGGCCGGGGAGATACTCTGTTGGCCGAATCCGTATTTTCCGGATTTATGAAACAGGGGGCCGAGTTATTCCCCCAAATCCGGAATATGCTGATGCAAGTTCAGGCAAGCCCTTCTGAAATACGGCAGGTCATTATCGCTGTCGGGCCCGGCAGTTTCACAGGGCTTCGAATTGCCGTAACAGTAGCAAAAATGATGTATTTCACCCACCAAGTAAAGATTGTCGCGGTTGATTCGACAGATGTGCTCGCTGAAAATGCCCCGATTTTCATGGATAATGATACTGAAAAACCGGTTGATTGCGTCTGTACGATTCTTGACGCCAAGCGAAACCTGTTCTATGCCTCGGTATTTGAACGCGGTTCTGACGGCTGGTTAAAGATTTTCGGCACTCAACTTGTTACTTCTGAAGAAATTCTGGCCTGGCTGGCCGGGCAGGGTAAAAAAGCCGTGTACTTTCTGGGTGAAGGGCTGGTTTACTACGCCGAAAAGTTCGAAGCTCCTTTTGCGGTAATGCTGGACAAACAATACTGGGCGCCCCGTGCCGGCGGACTGTTCCGCGTCGGCCAAAAACTGGCTGCACGAGGAAAATTTACCAACCCCCACGCCCTGACCCCTCTCTACATAAGAAAGACAGAGGCGGAAGAGAACTGGGAAAAAAGGCAGAGTAACGGATAAACATATCGGACGAATTTGGACGGGGATGGACGAACAAAATCCATCCACCTCATTGCAGTCGGTGGCTGCCACCCGTCGAATGCAAACAGCTTATGATGTTATTTACTTGTGTTAGCGGTTCATATCATTTTTGCAATCTTTCCTTGTTTGTTCTTATGTGCAATGTCCAAAGCTGTCATGCCATATACATCTTGGAGATCGAGGTTTGCACCCTATTCAATCAGAAGTTTACAAATATCTATATTTTTGTATCTCGCACCATATATCAGCATATCAGCGGTGTTATTCCAAGTGTATTTCCTATGTCTGGATTTCGGTTCAAATTGACGGCTTTTCAATTTTGTGCGGGCGGGACGCCCGCGTTCTGACCCTGCCTTAATGGCATGTTTGGGGGTTTTGGGAGTGCGGAATTTGGCAGAATGAGGGGAAAAATGGGGTTTTTTGCAGTTTTTGGCGGACGACCACAAAAAACGTATCCTTTTAATATGCAAAGGGTTATGTGGAACCGTGTGGGCACGGGCGGCCCTGCGGAGTTGGCTTTGGTACTCAGTTTGCAATGAACAAGGCATTAGGCAGAAGCCAGAAGGCAGATGTTATAAATATGGACAAAATTGGAATTTTAACCTTTAGTAATAGGAATTTAGGAGAGGCAACATTATGGCAGCAAAAGACTTAGCTTTTAACAGCGACGCCCGCAACGCCCTTTTGAGCGGTGTTGAGAAGCTCGCGGCGGCCGTGAAGAGCACGCTTGGTCCCCGCGGTCGATGCGCGATCATCGACAAGGGATGGGGCGGCCCGACCGTCACCAAGGACGGCGTTACCGTGGCCGAAGAGATCGACCTGGTCGATAAGGCCGAAAACATGGGTGCCAAACTGGTCAAGGAAGCGGCCAGCAAGACCTCCAAAATCGCCGGCGACGGCACCACCACCGCAACAGTTCTGGCCGAGGCGCTGTACCGCGAGGCATTCAAGAATCTGGCGGCAGGCGCGGACGCGATGAGTCTGAACCGCGGGATGCAGAAAGCCGTTGCGGTCGCAACCGAACAACTCAAGAGGATGGCCAAGCCCATCGACAGCAGCAAGAAAAACGACATCATCAACATCGCCTCCATCAGCGCCAACAACGACGTTGAAATCGGCAAGAAGATGGCCGAGGCGTTCATGCGGGTCGGCAAGGACGGTGTGATTACCATCGAAGACGGCAAGAGCCTGGAGACGACGGTCGATTATGTTGAGGGGATGCAGTTTGACCGCGGGTATTTGTCGCCGCATTTTGTCACCAACCCGGACGCAATGACCTGCGAACTGGAAAAACCGTTCGTATTGGTCTATGAAGACAAAATCAACAATGTTCAGAAGCTGGTTCCGCTGCTGGAAGTGGCGGCGAAGGCCAAACGCCCGTTATTGATTATCGCCGAAGACGTTGAAGGCGAAGCACTGGCTACACTGGTCGTCAATAAACTTCGCGGCATCTTGAATGTCGCGGCTGTCAAGGCGCCCGGTTACGGCGACCGGCGGAAAGCCATGCTGGAAGATATCGCAATTTTGACCGGCGCACAGCCAATCTTTAAAGACCTCGGCATTGAACTGGACAAGGTACAGCTTTCGCAACTCGGACAAGCCAAGAAAATCACCATCGACAATGACAGCACCATCCTCGTCGAAGGCGCAGGCACCGCCAAAGATATCCAGGGACGTATCGGGCAGATTCGCAATGAGATTGACATCACCACCAGCGATTATGACCGTGAAAAACTGCAGGAACGGCTGGCCAAGCTGACCGGCGGCGTCGCACAGATTAACGTCGGCGCAGGCAGTGAAGCGGAAATGAAAGAAAAGAAAGCCCGTATCGAAGACGCCCTGCACGCAACCCGTGCGGCCATTGAAGAAGGCATCGTTGCCGGTGGCGGCGTGGCGCTGGTCCGCTGTATTGACGCGGTTAAAAAACTCAAACTCGAAGGCGATGAAGCCACCGGCGTCGATATCGTCACAAAAGCCCTGCGCGTGCCCTGCTTCTGCATTGCTGACAACGCCGGCGCGGTTGGTAACCTGGTTGTCAACAAAGTCGCACAGGGCAAAGGCGGTTTCGGTTACAACGCCGACAAGGACCTCTATGAAGACCTGATCGAAGCCGGTGTCATTGACCCGGTCAAGGTCACACGTATTGCTCTGCAAAACGCTGCATCCGTTGCGGGTCTGCTGCTGACGACTGACTGCATCGTTACCGAACAGCCCAAGGATGACGACGCTGCAGGCGGTATGCCCGGCGGCATGGGCGGCGGAATGCCCGGTGGCATGGGTGGCATGGGTGGCATGGGCGGCATGGGCGGCATGGGCGGCATGGGAATGATGTAAGCCGCTTTTCAGTGACCCATCAGCAGAGAATAGTGAATAGATTAACATTCTGATAAACATAAACAGGAGAGACTTATATGAAACTTAACCCATTGGAAGATCGAGTTGTTGTTAAACCGCAGGAAGCCGAAGCCAAGACCGCCGGCGGCATTGTTTTGCCGGACAGCGCCAAAGAAAAACCCCTCATGGGCAAAGTGATTTCCGTCGGGCCGGGCAAAATGCTCGACAGCGGCAATCGCGGCGCGATGAGCGTGAAGAAAAATGACGTCGTTCTGTATGGTAAGTACGGCGGAAGCGACGTCGAAGTGGATGGTGTCGAGTACAAGATTCTTCGCGAAAGCGAAATCCTGGGCATCGTCGAAAAGTAGGACCCTCGGAGGGTCATAAATGCCGCGTGTAAAGCCGTTCACGGCTGAATGGCAAAAGGCCCGCGCAAAAACGGAATCTAATGACTAACTGATAGTCGGAGGCAATAAAATGGCAAAACAAATGATGTTTCAGGAAACAGCACAAGCCCACCTGAAAGACGGTCTGGGTCAACTGGCCGCGGCGGTCAAGGTCACGATGGGCCCGACCGGCAAGAACGTGCTGCTGCATAAAAGCTACGGCTCGCCGAAAGTGACCAAGGACGGCGTGTCGGTCAGCAAAGAAATCGAACTGCCGGAACCGTTCAAGAATATCGGCGCCAAGATGGTCAACCAGGTCGCCAGCAAGACCAGTGATGTCGTCGGTGACGGCACCACCACCGCGACCGTTCTGGCCGAGGCCATCTACAACGAAGGCCTTAAATTCATCACCGCGGGCGTCAATCCCGTGGCGATTCAGCGCGGCATTAACAACGCCGCCGAAGTGGTTACCGATTTTATCGCCGCTTCATCCAAACCCGTCAAAGGTCACGATGATATTGCCAAGGTCGGCGCCATCAGCGCCAACAACAATCCGGGCGTGGGTGAGATTCTCGCCGATGCGATGGATAAGGTCGGCAAAGAAGGCGTGATTGAAATAGAAGAAGGTAAAGGCATGGAAACCGAGCTGCAGGTCGTTGAAGGCATGCAGTTTGACAAAGGTTATCTGTCGCCCTACTTTATGACCAACGCCAACACCTTAGAAGCTGTGCTGGAAGATGCCTACATCCTGCTGCACGAAAAGAAAATCTCCAACCTGCGAGAATTTTTGCCGCTGTTGGAAAAGATTGCCCAGACAGGCTCACAACTCTTAATCGTTGCTGAAGACGTCGAAGGCGAAGCGCTGGCGGCACTGGTTATCAACCGCCTGCAGGGAGTGCTGAAGGTGTGTGCGGTTAAGGCGCCCGGATTCGGCGACCGTCGCAAGGCCATGATGCAGGACATTGCAACGCTGACCGGTGGACAGGTTATTACCGAAGACCTCGGCATCAAGCTGGAAAGCGTGGAACTGTCACAGCTTGGCCGCACCAAAAAAATCATTGTTGGCAAGGACAACACCACAATCATTGAAGGTGCCGGCAAAAAGAAAGACATCACGGCCCGCTGCGACCAGATTCGCAATCAAATCGAAAAGACCACCAGCGATTATGACCGTGAAAAACTGGCCGAACGCCTGGCGAAGCTGGCCGGCGGTGTTGCCGTCATTAAAGCCGGAGCAGCCACCGAAACCGAAATGAAAGAACGCAAAGACCTGCTGGACGACGCACTGCACGCGACCAAGGCCGCCGCCCAGGAAGGCGTTATCCCCGGCGGCGGAATTATTTTCCTGCGAGCCATCCCGGAAGTGACCAAAGCCAAAGCCAAAGCCAAAGGCGACGAAAAAATCGGCTTTGACATCATGGTCAACGCACTGAAAGCCCCGACCCGTCAGATCGTCGAAAACGGCGGCGGCGAAGGCGATGTGATTGTGGCCGAACTGCTGGAAATGACCGGCAACAAAGGCTTCGACGCCAACACCGGAGAATACGTCGATATGCTTAAGGCAGGCATCATTGACCCGGCGAAGGTTGCGCGAACAGCCCTGCAGAATGCCGCTTCCGTGGCCGGTTTGATGCTGACCACCAACGTCGTGATTACCGACCTGAAAGATGACAAGGAAGAAAACGCCGAGGTTGGCGCCATTGTCTAAAATGACGTTTTTTAACAGCGCCGAGGTTCTTGTGAAACTCAGCGCTGTTATTTTTTGCAGTTTTCTTTCGCCCCTCCGGGGCTGATTGAATTATGGGAATTAAGAACCGGAGGCTTACGCCCCCGGCTACTATCTGACGGCCCTTCGGGCCTAATTTGAGGAAACCGCATGGCCAAACGCGATTACTATGAAGTGCTTGGATTGGATAAGAAAGCATCTGGGGATGACATCAAACGTGCGTACCGGCGGTTGGCCATCAAGTATCACCCGGACAAAAACCCGGGAAACAAAGAGGCGGAAGAAAATTTCAAAGAATGCGCCGAAGCGTATGAAGTGCTCAGCGATCCGGACAAACGCAAACGCTATGACCAGTTCGGTCATGACGGTTTGCGCGGCGCGGGTGTGCATGACTATTCGCACATGAATGTCGATGATATCATCTATGGCGATAGCTTCAGTGACATTTTTAGTAGCATTGCCGATGCAATTAGTGGAACTTTTTTTGGGGGTCGCAGAAGTCGCCAACAAGGCCCAACCCGCGGTTATGACCTGGAAACGACTGTTCAGTTAACGCTGGAGGAAGTTTCCAAAGGTTGCGAAAAAACGATTGAGTTTACGCGCCAAGACACGTGTACGGAATGCAGTGGCAGCGGCGTGGCCAAAGGTAAAAAGCCCAGCCGGTGTACGATATGCGGCGGAAGTGGACAGGTTGGAAGAAGCTTGGGTGTTTTTGGTCAGATGGTTTCAACATGTCCGCAATGCCACGGTACGGGACAGGTTATTACCGACCCCTGTAAAAAATGCAAGGGCAAAGGGCATGTGCCGAAGAAGCGAAAACTGAGCGTGAAGATTCCGGCGGGCGTGCATGAAGGACAGGATATTCGTGTGACCGGAGAAGGCGAACCCGGACGGATGGGCGGGCCCCGCGGCGATCTTTATTGTTATGTACGGGTCAAATCGCATCCGTTTCTGATGCGGGATGGAACAAATCTGGTCGTTACTGTACCGCTGAGTTTTACGCAAATGGCATTGGGTGGGACAATCGATGTGCCGACACTGGAAGATACGCGGCAGTTGAAAATCCCCGCCGGCAGCCAGCACGGCAGCATTATGCGGATCCGTGGTCAGGGACTGCCGGACATTCGCGGCGGCAGTAAAGGTGACTTGCTGGTGCAGTTGATCGTTGAAGTCCCGAAGAAACTGTCCGCCGAACAGGAACGCCTCTTGCAGGAGTATGCCAAAACTGAAGAAGTCGATGTAAACTCCGAAAGTAAAAGTTTTTTTGAAAAGATTAAACAACACTTTAATAACAAATAAAATATTAAAATGTAAATAGCAAAAATAAGGAAGTCCAGCCCAAAGGGCTGTCTACATATTTTATATTAAATTTTTGATTTTTGATATTGGGTTATGCTATGAGTGAAAAAGACCTGAAAAAAGCAAATAAGAAAATCGCAGAGCTGGAAAAAAAGATTGAGACTCTTGAAAAAGAGATTGAAACGTTAGGCGGCGAAAAGCAGGATGTCTTTGAACAGTTGCAGCGGGTCAGCGCTGACTATGCCAACTTCCAGAAACGGTCGCCCAAGCAAATCGCCGATTCGGTAGCGTATGAAAAGAAGGCCATTCTGAGATCGCTGCTGCCATCCATCGACAATTTTGAACATGCTCTTTCGCATGCTTCCTCCGCCGGCGATGAAGAAACATTGGACAATCTCATCAAAGGCATTCAACTCGTTTTTGACCACATGCTGGATGCATTGAAAAGCCACGGCGTTAAACGCATTGAGGCATTGGGCCAGCCGTTTGACCCGACTCTGCATGAGGCCATGATGCGGCGGTCCGAGCCGGACAAGAAAGACGATACCGTTCTGGAAGTTTATCAAGCCGGGTATCTGATGGGTGAACAGGTGCTGCGGCCCAGCAAGGTCATCGTCAATAAGATTGAAGCGGAAAAACAGGCCGAAGAAACGCCAACCGATGAAGCGGAAACAACCAATACGGAACCGGAGGAATAAGGTGCCGACATATGATTATAAATGTGATAATTGCGAACATGAATTAGAGATATTTCAGTCAATCACGGCTAAACCGAAAAAGAAATGCCCCAAATGCGGCAAGCTGAAACTCAAACGCCTGCTGGGAACGGGGGCGGGGCTGATCTTTAAAGGCAGCGGCTTCTATGAAACTGACTATCGCAGCGACAGCTATAAAAAAGGCGCCGAAAGCGAAACTAAATCAACAACTGAAACCAAAACTGACGCCAAGAAAGAAACAAAATCGGATACAAAGAAAGCCGATGCTAAACCGGCATCAAAGAAAGAAAAGAAAAAATAATCAGAGCCGGGAGCGTGAGCGACCGGTTGATACCCGTTCGAATGTTTGAAAGCATTGGCAAGGAGAACCCCCTCACTGGCGTTCGGGGGTCTGATTACGGCTTTAATTATTTTACATTTCGTTCGATTTGAATCGTCAATTGAACCGTCCGGTTCATTGGGTCATAGTTGCCGGCCAGCGTAGGAATGGACAGCTCCGGATACCCATCCGCCTCCAGTTCCGGTTTTTCATCCAACAGAAATTTGACCTTCTGATTGGCAGATGCATAGCGAGACGCCAGCCGCGTAAACATGTCCGGACTGTCTTCATACACCAGCATCTTGAGCTGTTTGGTTTGTACCTCCGGTATCTCGATCATCTCATTTGCCGGGTTGTCACTCAGCACCTGAAGTGTAACCTTCTCACACTGCGGTCGAATCGCAACCAGAGAATCCACCAGTTCGGCGACTTGTTTGGGAGAGGCCGTGATTTGAAAACGGGTGACATCGGCCGTTCGATCCGGAAATGTCTGCTCCAGCAAGCCCTGCTTCTCTATCGTTTCTTTCACCAGGCCGCTAACGGTCATGTACTGGTCTGTTTGAAATACGAGTGTCCCCTTGAACGGCAATTCCCCGAAAATTCCGGTTTGATCCGCGGATGGATTGGCCGCAGTTTCCGCATTGGCAATTATATCCTGAATGGGAACATAGTCAGACGGACCGGCAGCCGGAGGTTTCATGATCTGGAACACCACCAGTGCCAAAAGTCCCAGCGGCAACAAGAACATGGCGGCGGCCGTCATCAGACGACGCACAAACAAATGACTGGTGGCCAAGATTGTCGTTTGAGACTGGCTGGAAACATCCTCCAGAATTAGATTCCGCTCCATTGCCGAGCGAATATCCTCCAGCAAGGATGTCGGGGCTGTTTCAACCGGCAAGGCATTCAGCATCTGCTGTTGCCGCCGCAGGGCATCCATTCGTTCCTGAATAGAAGGGTCGTGCTGCATAAGCCGTTTGAGTTCCGTTTGCTGCCGCACAGAAGCTTCGCCATCCAGGTAAAGACTGACCAGTTCATCGGTTTCGATTTTCTGATTTTCATTCATGTCTGCACCGTTTCCCATAAATTCCGCAAAGCTACCCTCGCCCGGCTGAGTCTGCTCTTAACCGTTCCATACTCAAGTTCGAGCACGTCGGCAATATCCGCATAACTCATTTGCTCGATATCCCGCAAAATCAGAATTAAACGGTACTCTTCCGGAAGCTGCCCAATCGAATCCAAAATCCGCTGAATCAGTTCCTTGTTTTGAGCCATCAGAGCCGGATCGTTCTTTTCCGAATCCGCCAGAATCGAAGCCAGGCGCTGGCTTTGCTTTTCAAGGTTTTCATTCGTCGCGTCCAGCGACACCGGTGAGAGCTTGAAACGCCTGCGGCAATGATTAATCGTCAGATTCACTGCCACACGAAACAGCCACGTATAAAAGCTGCTTTTACCGCGAAACGTCTGAATACTCTCTAATACTTTGACAAATGTATCCTGTGTAAGTTCCGCGGCATCGTCTCGATTTGAACAAATTTTCAGAATTGTATTATATATTCGGTCCTGATACTTCACAATTAGACAACTCATCGCCTCCGGGTCGCCATGCTGACATTGGCGAACCAGGGTTTCGTCGTCTAAGCTTATATTATCCTTATGTTTATGAAAAAGGTTCAACAATCCGTTCCGATTTTAAACATACATATAAAGGCCCTTTTGGGGCACCTATTGCCATTGTCGATTATACACAAAAGGGGTGTCCCGGGACAAGTGGTGTTTTTCTTTTTTACGGTCGATACCGGATTTTTAAAAAACCGCTAAATCGCTTTTCGACCGCCAGGCATGTTACTTCCAGCAGATAATTCTGATTGGGTTGGGGTGAAAACCCCAGCGGCAGATAAAATTCATAAGACCTGAGATAATCTTTCCAGTATTGATTATTCTTGCCCGGGATGGTCAAATCGATATCCGGCCAGATAATAAGACGCTTGCCGCGAGGATTCCCCACCAGCGGCTTGTATTCATAGAGTTCAAACCGAAAAATACAGGGCTTCTTTAACGGAGAGTCATAAGCATCCAGAAGTTCCGCGTATGCTTTAATCTCGCTTTTCTGAGGATCTTCCTGTGAAACAACAAAATCCGTCAGTGCCGAAATGCGAACCTTCTGGTGTAAAGCTTCAGTTGGAAATGGACAAATCCTTTAAAAGTGCTATTCTATTGTGGATATTTTTGAAAGGGATTTGTTGTGAAAAAGGAACGCAGGCGATTTGAGGCAACAGAAAAGGTAAAAATCATTCGGGAACATC
>JADHXS010000062.1 GCA_016782835.1 Phycisphaerae bacterium
CACCCGAACATGCAAATATCAATGTATCTGAGCCTGAACACACTTTTGACGATTCCATCGTGCTCTCCTTAAAAGAAACTATTGAAGTATTTGTTTTATGTCTTCGGCCGACGGCACTTTGCCGCTGGTTTTGACCTGTCCGTCAATCGCCAGTGCCGGCGTCACCATCACGCCGAATGCCATAATGGTATTGAGGTCGGTGACTTTTTCGATGTCCGCCTCGATACCCAGCGATGCGACGGCTTCTGTCACATTTTGATAAAGCTGACTGCACTTCGGACAGCCCGTGCCTAAAATTTGTATCTTCATGATTGTCCCTCTTGAAAAAATCGGTTGTCGGCTTTTGTATTTTCATTCGTGATGTTATCCGTCCAGCCGCACCGGGCCACTTGAAAATGGTCGAACTTTTTCACATAAGGCTTGATGTCCAGCAGGGGCGTACCGTCCAGCATATCGACATCTTCGATTTCAATCCGATTGCCTGTAACGGAAAGCAGTTTGACACAGGACAGGCCGATGGCATTGGGACGACTGGGCGCGCGTGTGGAAAACAAACCGCGAGTCTGTGTGTCCATGTACGGTTTGACGTGCAGTTTCATCTCACTGGCACGATGGCACCAGAACAGCAGCCAGATGCGTTCAAACCCGTCCAAATCTTTCAGCCCTTTGACATAAGCATCGTCCATCTCGACCCAACCCTTGCTGCCTTTTCCCTTTACCGGCTGGATGGGTGTGCCTTCGCCCTGTTGAAAAGGGGTGTGAATGATTCCGATGGGTTTCAGATTTATTTCTGCTTGGTTCATTAGAAAAATGCTCCAAAAGTGATTCCTGAAAGTGTTGCTATGATAATAACGAGGCAAACAAACACAATCGTTTTTTGCGTTCCCATAACCGAACGAATCACCAGCATATTGGGCAAACTCAGTGCCGGTCCGGCTAATAACAGCGCTAGTGCCGGGCCTTTGCCCATGCCGGCGCCCATTAGTCCCTGCAGGATGGGCACTTCCGTCAATGTCGCAAAATACATAAACGCCCCAGCGACCGAGGCGAAGAGATTAGCCCAGATACTGTTTCCGCTGAGCGTGCTTTCGACCCATTTTGTGGGAATGATGCCTTCATGCGCGGGCCGTCCCAAAAAGAACCCCGCCGCTAAAACGCCCAGCAAAAGCAAAGGCAGAATTTGCTTGGCGAATCCCCATGACGACTCGACCCATTCGATTCGTTCGCTTTTGTTGAACCAGAAGATGAGCATCGCGCCAAAAATCACCAGCAGGGCGGTGACGACAGCCCATTTGGCGTTTAAAATCGCCTCATAGACGTTATTTTTGTCAAGCGTTTCAAGTTCTTTCAATTGGGCCGCAGGAATCGCGTGTTCGGCGCCGGCGCGGTCGGTGATGAGGACGGTGTCGTCGGTTTGTTCAACGACACTTCCTTCGACGGTATAAGTGGTCAGTCCGCCCGGACAGCACAGAAAGACCGCGCGGATATCGCCGGTTTTGGCCCAGTTGGCAAAAACGAGAATGCCGACCATGGCCGCGAAGAATGCCGCGTTTTTCCACAGCGGCCGGGATGGCTTGGTGTCCGGCATGACCGCCGCGGCATTCGCCTTGGCCGTTTCTTCTTTGCGATAGATCAGATGCATCGAGACCCCGATGACAACACTGAACAGTATCGCTCCGACAGCGCGGGCGATGCCCATTTCCATCCCCAGGATGCGGGCGGTTAAAATGATGGCTAAGATGTTGATGGCGGGACCGGAATACAGAAACGCACAGGCAGGCCCCAACCCTGCTCCCATGCGGTAAATCCCTGCAAACAGCGGCAGCACCGTACAGGAACACACCGCTAAGATCGTTCCCGAAATGCTTGCTACGCCGTAAGCCAACACTTTGTTGGCTTTGGGGCCGAGGTATTTCATCACCGAACCCTGGCTGACGAAACAGGCGATGGCGCCCGCGATAAAAAACGCCGGAACCAGACACAACAGCACATGCTCCCGCGCATACCATTTCACCAGCGCCAACGATTCGGTGACCGCATTATCGAAGCGCCCGACACCAACGGGGAGGTAAAAACAAATCAAAAACCCGCCGATGATGAGCGATAACATTTTCCAGTTTTTCTTCAAAAAATCCATATTATACTCTCAACATATCATCCTGATTACGTCGACCACTGGGTATTCCATCCGACGACTTATCCCGATCAAATCGGGACTCGGCTTTTACTTATTTAATGTGTCCAGCAGTTGCTGATGTTCTTCGGCCTGTTCTTTGAGACATTCTTTGATGCAGTCCAGAAATCGCAGGACGCACGGCGTTTTAATCCGGTACATGACCTTCAGTCCGTCTTTGCGGGACTGCAATACCCCGGCCGATGTCATCACCGACAGATGCTTGCTCAAATTCGTCCGTTCGGTTTTGACCGCCGCGGCGATGTCGCAGACACACTGCTCGCCGTTCTTGAGATAGTCCAAAACCGCCACCCGCACCGGATGAGCAATCGCCTTGGCAATCTGGGCCTGTTTTTCAAATACCTGTATTTCCATATCAAAAACCGCCTTTTTATATAACTATATGAACACTTAATCATATACTATGAAAATATTTACTTTGTGTCAATAGAATTTTCTTAAATATAATTTTGCCGGTGATGTTAATTATTTTGGTTCTTTTGCAGGTCACGCTGGGCGAGGATGGCCGCGGCGGCGCCGGTGATGAGGATGGCGCCGAAGGCCAGTTGGGAGCGGGTTAGCATTTCGTGAAAGATGAGGCGGGAGGTGACGATGGTAAACAGCGGCGTTGACAACAGCGTCATGGCCGGAATGGTGGCCCCGATGCGCTGGATGGCGATATAGTAAAACACATGGGCCAGGGCGATGGCGCTGATGCCGGAGGTAATCAGATTGAACCAGCCTTTGGCGTTCATGTCCAGCAGTTGTGCCGGCTTGCCGAATAAAAACGCCAGTGTCCCCAGCCCGGCGACCATGTACAGCGTGATGACGGAAAAGTTGATGCGGGAATCAGTGTTTTTGAACATCACTTTGGCCAGCAGGGTATAGACGGCCCATGCGATGGAACTGGCGATGGGAAAAAATGCACCCCAGAACGATGTTCGAAGCGACAGTTTTTCCTGAAAGGCGATGACGCCGACCACACCCGTGATCGAGCAAAACAACCCAATCCAGAAATAGACGCTTTTGAGCAGCCCGCGTTCGTCGGCGAAAAAAATAAGTGAAAAGCCGGCCACCCAAATGACCGCGGTTTTATTCAACAGGGTAATAAAGCCCGGTTCGGCATGATAAAAGGACCCTCCCCAGCAGACCTGCATCACCATGTTGGCACAGGCTACGGGGATGGCGGCGGCCCACAATTTTACGGGTAGACGTTTTTGGTGAATTTGACGAAACAAAAACGGCATCCAGAACAAACAGGCGACCGAATACCGCCCAAAGTTCTGTGTCCAGACATCCACTTTTGTTGTCAGGTATTCGATTTGTAATGAGCCAACCGTCCAGCAACCGATAAACCCGAGACAGCACAGACTGGCGATGAGGTCTATTCGATGTTTATGCGTTGTCATTCCCCATCAACCTCATATTGATTCTGTATGATGTGAATCTGCCGGGTTAGTTGCTTAGAGGAGTTGAACGTGTACTCTTTGTCGGTCTTGATGGTGACCGTGTTGTTATCGATAATCATTTCGATGTTTGTTTGCGGTTGTCGATTGTGAATAATATTAGCCAGCGTGAACGCTTTTTCCAGCCCATCGCCGGTTTTAAAGTTGGCCACTTCGTCCGGTTGGGCCAGCCGCGGGCCTTCATAGATCGAATCATTCCGCAGAGAAGCCAATTGACTGTACACCTGCTCGATGCTGTCGTCAGCGTGCGCTTCGACGGAAACCGGGTTGCGTTCGACGGCTGCTTTAATGAACGGCGTCCAGTCGCAGCGGGTCATGTCGCGATACGCATAAAACGCCAGGTCGGCGGTAGAATTTTTATCACGGATACTCTCAAGGTAAGTAATAATCTCTTCTCGACTCCATGCCGGGTCGATTTGGATTGGCTCAACTGTCTGGTAGTGCTTGTTTTCTCCGGGCAGTTTCGGGTCGATATGCAAAAATTCCGCAAGGTTTTCGATACACTGTTCGGCGGCGTCCTTGACAAACGGCGAAATAAACACCGCCAACTTTTTACGGTCCGCAAATTTACGAATGTCGATTTTTTCATAGTCCACAAACGCCATCAACTGCTCGCAGCAAAGCCGGTCCGGGTGCATGTAGATGGAGTAATCCTCGTCGGACACGTCATCCAGCAGTTTTTCGAATGTCTCGTCATAAACCCGAAAGCGGCTGCCGTGTTCATAACCGAACAGCGTTTCGGATTTAACGAACATGCGTTTTCCGCGTTGAATTTTGCAGAACTGAAAGAATTTTTGATACTTGCCGAAGGACCGCAGGAAATTGGCAAAGTTCAAGTGGTTCAGGTCCGTATCCAGGTATCCCCGTAAAAGATTTGTGAATTTCTGATAGCGTTTCGGGTCAATGGTGGCGGTGTCGTAAAAGCAGTGAATGTGACCGGTGGTGTGAGCGACAATCGTAACCTGTTCATTGCGCATTGCCCGCTGAGCTTTGTTTGAAATTTCCGTGCCGTTAAACCACATCGATTTTGTAACCAGCCGGCGATTGTTGGTGATAATACCGTCATTCATGTCAATAAAATTTTGTGAATGCAAGGGCGTCAGGACCATGTAGATGTCATCCAGCGGAATGCCGCAGACGACAAACGCGGCCGCTGCATACAGGGTCGATAATGAGACACATTCGCCCGCACCAGTCTGATAACCGTCTTTGAGGCGGAAGGCATTCATCGCCTCGACCGTCTCGGTTTTCCAGTACGGGATAATATCCCCGTGATACTGGTCCAGTCCGAAATGCCGACGGATATCCACATCGAAATAGTATTGGTCGCCGGTATAACCGAACAGGGCATTGCTGCGGGCGATGTCCTCCGGCAAGATGTCATTTTTAAATCGATTCAGCTCGGTGTCTTTGTGCGTCAGCCCCCATGTATTCAGGTCGAGATTGAATTCATATTCGTCCATGACAAACTGACGCATGCGCATCAGACGCCGATAAGGATTTTTTCCCTCCAGTTTTTTAAACGACTCTTCCTGTCGCCATCGCCACAGAACCGGGCTCATGATGTTAGCCAGGACGATGCTGTACATTAACTCCGGATAAACAAATATCTCCATATCCGAAAGCGTAATCGCCGAACTGTATTTTTCCAGGTCCTGAGGTTTCATTACGGATCCATTCTTAATTGGTAAGTTCTCTGTGTTCATCATAGGGTACTTTGAAAGCCAGTCAAGCGGGAAAACGATTATTGGACCCGCATGGATTGGCGTCGCCGCCGTTTGTCCCGAAAGCGTTTGATGAGTGTTAAGCTTGCCCAATAGCTGGCCTTAGCGACAATCAGACCGAGCAGGACCCCGCCGATTAACATTTCCAGCCCGGCATGAGTAAACACGTCCCAGAATTGTTTCCAGAGGTCAACCGTAAAGAATTCCAGAAAAATTCGTTTCACGGACAAAACCTGGGCGAACATGCTTTGCATTTGTTCCGGCTGAACGGTCGGAGTTTCTCGAAAAAAGCCCAGGGCAAATCGCCCGACCCGGTAAGTGGGGTAATAGATAAATAATGCAGTCAAAGGATTGCTGACCCAGACGAATAATAAGGCCATCGCTTTATTGGCACGCAGGATCGCCGCGAAGATCAGCGACAAAGGGATATGCAGCCCAAACAAAGGAAGCCAGGCTGTAAAGAACCCAACGGCAATGCCGCGGGCAATTCGTTCCGGAGAGTCATCGACGTGCAGAATGCGCGTTTTAATAAATCGCAGCACAGGACGAAAACGAATCAGAAGTCGTAAGCGTAATGTCATGGCGGATTACTCAATTACTTTCGTTACAGCCGTTTTTTAATTGCATGGTTATTTTATCCAATACGAGTTCGAAGGGCACGTGTTCAATTCGATGTGACGGATCCGGGCTTTCAATAAAGGGGGGGCGCTGGTCCGGTTCGATGGCAGCGACACATTCAGGTCGTTGATAAGGACCGACCCGCATTGGATTGGTGTGGCCGAAGATTAGAACCGTTGGAATGTGCATCGCGGCGGCGATGTGGCCCGGCCCGGTATCATTAGAAACAACGCCTCTGGCCCCTTGTAATAATGCGATGAGTTCGACAATCGTTGTTTTTCCCACAAGGTCAACAAGCGGAATATTGCAATGGGCCTTGATGGCGTCGATAACAGGTCGGTCTTTTGAGGCGCCGATGACAACAACGGCCAAATCAAATTGGCGGTTTAAGTATTCGACCAATTTCGCGAAACGCTCGGCAGGCCAGCATTTACTCGGATGCGCCGAACTGGGAGCAAGAACAAGATATTTCCGGGATATGCCGGCTTGCTCTAACTTTTGTTTGACTGAAGCGACCGCTTCATTGGAAACCTTAAAAAAAGTTTCTGTTGCCGGCAGGCTGTCAATGCCCACTCCCTTTAAAAGCGCATGATAATAATCCAGTACGTGCACAGAATATTCCGGGCGCGAAACTTTCTGTGTATAAAATAAGCCGGCCAATTCACGGGAATCGGCCATGCCGACTCGCCTGGGGCATCTCGTCATATACCCAAACAGAGCGGTTCGGAATAATCCCTGAAGATCCAGTACAAGGTCATAATCATGACGCCTGAGGGTCTGCATAAAACCAAACAACGCTTTAAATGCTGCCGGGCGATAGTACCAGTGTCCCAATAATTTACGGTCGAACAGGAGAATTTCGTCTAATCCATCAAAACACTCCAACAGCGGCGCAAATTCCCGGCGTACCAGCCAGGTTATGCGCGCGCCGGGCACTGCGGCCCGCAACGCCCCCAACACCGGCAGTGCGTGAACAATATCCCCCATTGCCGAGGGCTTTATAATCAGGATGTTTTTATAGCCGTTACCCATCAATCCGTAATCTCTGAATGAAAGCGCCGGTATTCTAAATGAAAATGACCGTTCAGGCAAATATCTTGTCGGCAGGAAATCAAGTTCATTGAAAAACAGGACGCTGTGGCCCCAAAAAGAGATGATTTCTTTCAACATTTTATTGACAGAACCCGCCGGTAGCGGTAGGCTGTGGGTTGAATAGGCCAGAGGGCATTTTTAAATGCATAGTGCATGATTTTTTAAGGATGAAGCGATGACCAAGCCAACGATTTCATCTTATTTACGTGACCACCTCGATGACATCGGCACAAAAAAAGAGCCGGGACCGTATATTACGATTTCTCGTCAGTGGGGGTGTGACGGTTATGGATTGGGAAGTATTCTTATCGAAAAGCTCAATCAACGGGATGAAGAGAACCGGTGGAAACTCTATTACAAGGAACTGCTCAGGCAATTGGCCGAAGATACGGGTCTGACCGAAGAGATGCTGGAGAAAGAACGTAAGTCTAAACCCAGTCTTCTAAAGGACTTCCTGAGAGGCCTCAAAAGAAACGGCATTCCGGATGGCTATGAAGTTCGCAACAAAATCACGATGATGGTTCGAACCGTGGCCTTTGAAGGCTATGCGGTTATCATTGGACAGGGCGGCACCGCCGCGACCGCAGATTTGGCCAACGGTCTCAGTATTCGGGTTGAGGCGCCGCGAGACTGGCGGGTGGCACGGATATGTCATCGGGATAAACTTGATAAACAAACAGCTATTGCGAAAATCGGGGAAATTGAAAAAAATCGCCAGCATTTGCGCCTGATCTATGAACGGCAGAACCCCAGAGAGCCGGCGTTTAATCTGATCTTTGATAATGCGATGTTCACCAATGAAACCATTGCCGAGATGATTATAAAAGCGATGGAAGAAAAGGGGTTAGTAGAAAAACAGACCTAAATTGTCCCGAGAGCTTGGTTTTTTAACTTGGTTTAATAACGATTTTCGCTATTTTTCTGGACATTTCTTTTTTTTTGTGCTATATCCACCTTTCCGAAAAAACGCCAATCCAGGACCCGGGAATGCTGAATATCAGTATTGAGATGGGCCTTTTTAACATTGGAAGAAAAAATGGAACTGATTAAACAAATTAAAGACGCAGAAAAACAGGCCAAAGAGATCGTTGACAAAGCCAAACAGGAAGCCGCGGCATTGCTGGAAGATGCCAAAATAGAACGTGCGGGCCATTTGAAACAGGCTCAGCAGCGGCGGCATGAGGCAATCGATAAAGCAGTCGCTGATGCTCAAAATCAGGGGGCCTCTCAACTTGAGCAGTTGTCAAAACAGGGTGATCAGGAAATTGCTGCCTTAAAAGAATCCTGTTCAGTGAAGATTCAGGCCTGTGTAAACAAGGTGGTTTCACATTTGCAGCAAGCCCTCTAAAAAATAATCCGGTTTGTCTGCGAATATCTGAGATTTCCCGCATGAAGAAGACAAAAACGCTCATACTACGCCCGACAGACACGAAAAAGTAGTGAAATATTGGGGTTTCGCATTGAACGACCAGTGAAACCGTTTCGTGAATGATAATTATGATTAAGAATACATGGGAAGCATAAATGGCAATTGCGTCCATGCAAAAAGTGATGATCGTGGCACACCGCAGTCAGGTTTCTGAACTGTTACAGACCCTGCAGGATGCGGGCATTGTACAGATTTTGGATGCTGAGCGTGCGATGGTGACCATCGAATGGCCTGAACTGGAAGTCGAACCTCACCGGCATCGCGATCTGGAAGACTCGATTGACCGTCTGGACAAGGCGATTGCTTTTTTAAAGCCGTACGCCCCCAAGGACCAAACAAGCCTGTTTGCCCCCTTGGTACAGGTCGATAACGACACCTATACGAATGTGATTTCCACCGATGACAGCAATACGCTTTTAGGTGAAGCCGAATCGGTCAGGGGGCAGATGGAAAAACTGTCCGCCGAAGCCGATAGCAATGCGGCGCTGTTGGAAAAACTGCTGCCGTGGGAAACGTTATCGACTCCTATTGAGGAATTAGACAGTTTGTTCACCTCGACAACGTTTGTCGGTCTGATTGCCGAACAGCATTTCGCCGAAGCACAACAAAAACTGACGGAACTGGGAGCCGCGATGGAGAAAGTGGCAACCTGGCGTCGGAACCGGGCCTGCCTTGGTGTGTGTCTTGATGAATCGGCATCTGATGTGCAAAAGGCACTGCGTTCTGTCGAATTTGAAGTCGTCTCATTTGAGGGATTAAATGGCTTGGTTAGCGACAACATCACTCGGATTCGGTCGCGTCAGGAAGCGATTGAAACCGAACAGGCCGAATTGGCCGACAAGGCAATCCAACTCGCCAAAGATAGATTGAAATTACAGATTTTGTTTGACCATCATGAAAATCTTCATTCCCGGATTCATGCCGAATCGGATGCCCCGGCAACCGAACACGCGATTTTCCTCGAAGGCTGGGTAAAAAAGAAAGACTACCAGACGCTGGAAAAAAAGGTAACGCAGTTTGATGCCTGTGATATTGCCCCCATCGAGCCGGGACAGGACGAAGAGGTCCCCGTCGAAATCGACAACGGCCCGATGAGTCAGCCGTTTGAATTGATTACACGTCTTTATGGAATGCCGGCGGCGTCCGATGTCGACCCCACCGTGTTTCTGGCACCGTTTTTCGCGTTGTTTTTCGGCATTTGTCTGACGGATGCGGCGTATGGGTTGGTGATGATCGCATTTTTATGGTGGCTGCTGCGAAAGCTCAGGGGTGACAAGAAATTCGTGATGATGCTGATTCTCTGTTCGATTGTGACCGTCATCGCCGGGGCCTTAACCGGTGGATGGTTCGGCGATATGATTCAGAAATTCACCTTTTTCAATGGCGGTACACCGGAAGTTGCCGATACGGTTTTTGAAAAAGTCCGCTATCGCCTTATGTGGTTTGACCCACTGGAAAAACCCATGTACTTTTTTAATATTTCACTGGGGCTTGGCTATTTACAGATTATTACCGGCGTCTTCATCGGCTTTGTCCATAAGCTGCGACGCGGCGAAAAGACCGCAGCGATTTTTGACCATTTAAGCTGGTTTATCTGGCTCAACTGCCTGCTGGTTTTTGGGCTGGGCAAAGCCGGAATGTTTGGCGAAAACTTTGCGTGGCTGGGAACGGCGGCCGGGGTCATCGCCATCATTCCCGCATTGATGATTCTGCTCTTTAGTGAACGTGAAGGCGGGTGGGGCGCACGTATCGGCATGGGGTTCTACAATGTGTTCAGTACCGTGTTTTATATCGGCGATATATTGAGTTACATTCGTCTGATGGCACTGGGTATGGTGACCGCCGGTTTCGGCATGGCTGTCAATGAAATAGCGCGGTCAATGATGGAGCATGGTGTTATCGGGTGGATAGGAGCCGGAATTGCTTTTGTCGTGGGCCACCTCTTCAACATTGCCAACTCGGCGCTGAGTTCATTTGTACACAGTATGCGGCTGCAGTTTGTGGAGTTCTTTACCAAGTTTATGGCCGGCGGCGGCAAGCAGTTCGACCCGCTCAAACAGAGCTATCGTTATATCGATGTGAAGAAAAAAGAAACATGACATAAAACGTTCAATAAAAAAGATCGTACGAAAGTTCAGAGATTTTAGAAAGGGAAAGTGAAATGGAAAATGCAACATTAGGGATTGCATATCTGGGAGCCGCTCTGGCAGCGTTAATGGCAGGTATTGGTTCGGCCATCGGTATTGGCATTGCCGGACGCAGCGCCACCGGTGTTCTGAGTGAAAAGCCCGAACGTTACGGCCAGTTGTTCCTGCAGGTGGTACTGCCCGGTACACAGGGCTTCTACGGCTTTGTGATTGCGTTTTTCGCGATGGGAAAGATCACGGCGTTTCTCAATGCTGATAGTGGCTTACAGTTATCGAATGCACTGGCCATTTTTGTGGCCTGTCTGCCGATCGCATTTGCCGGCATGTTCAGTGCGATTCATCAGGGCAAAACCTGTGCCGCCGGTATCCTCATGACAGCCAAACGTCCGGAGATGGCCGTTAAGGCCGGTGTTCTGTATGCGGCAATGGTGGAAGTGTATGCGGTATTGGGCTTTTTGATTTCATTGCTCATTCTGCTGGGAATCAACCCCGTAACGGTAATGACCGAAGTTGTCCCTTAATTTGGATATGATTAATGAATGCTGAACAGGTAGTCGAAAAGATTCTCTCGCAGGCGAAGGCCGAGGCCCAGACCATTTTGGACGAGGCACAAGTCAAAGTCGCCGCCCAAAAGGCTCAACTCGAAACCGAGCTTGCGGAGTTTGATACAAAAACGGAAACGATGGCCAAAGATGCCGGTGAAGATAAACTCCGGCGGATGCTGGCCGCCGCTCGCATGAGCCATGCCAAGAAAGTGCTTTCGGCCAAGGTCGCGATTCTGGACGACGTGTTTGCCAAAGCCAAAGAGGCCCTCAGTCAATTGCCCGACGAGCAGTATCTGTTGCTGATAGCCGGTTTGATGAAAAAGGCCGTCGAAACGGGTGACGAAGAAATCATTGTCGGCAAACATGAAAAACGCATCGATGAAACCTTTGTTAAAAAAGTCAACAGTGATTTAGGCGCCGGCTTCAAAGGCAATCTGCGTCTCAGTGACGAGCGCGCTGATATTGCGGGCGGGTTTATTCTGTCTCGCGGCAAGGTCCGGATCAATGCCGGCAGCGATGTGCTTGTTGACCGGCTTCGCGAGTCGATGCAGATTGAATTATCACAGGAACTTTTTTCGACATAAAATTTTTCGCTGAACAAATTAGGAAACGAAATTGACAACGGCAACGCAAAACGAGATTAGTTTTTACCGGTATCCTCCGATTGGAGCCGAAGATTGGCGATATGCTTACCCGACCGCCAAAGTGCGGGTGCTGGAACTGTCAATGATTCCGCGCAGTACCTTTGTTGATATGGCCAATGCCGGCTCATTTGCCGAAGCGGCCGAGTTGTTGGCGGGGTCCGACTATGCCGTGGAGTCAGGAGCCGACTCGGCGCAAATCGAACAAATGCTCCTGGAGCAGCGGACCCAAACACGACAGTTGTTTGTGAATTTGATGCTGGACGAGGAAATCATCGACTTTATGCGTGCCCGTGAAGATTATACCAACATGCGGCTGGCGATTCGCCGCGTCGTGACCGGCAAGCCGCTGGGACTGGATTACAGCAATGAAGGCAATGTGCCTGCCGAAGAATTCGAGGAAATTTTCGAGCAGGAAAACTATGAACGTTTTCCGGAGTATCTGCAGGATGCGGTTGAAGCGGCCGTGCTGGGATATTATGAGCATAAGGATATCCGACGGATTGATTATGAAATCGACCGAATCGAGGCGGCGTGGCGCGTCAAACAGGCCGCTGCGGATAAACTGACATTTATCTCATCGCTGGTTCGGCTTCGAATCGATCTGACCAATATTCGTACGATGTTGCGTCTGAAAATGGCCGAGCGCGAGGAGGAGACGAATTTCTTTTTGCCCGGCGGCTTTGTCGATACGCATAAATTTATTCAGGGGCTGGAAGCCGGATATGAGGTGACAACTCAGTTGTTTTACGCGACGCCGTATTTCGAGTTGCTGGAAGTGTCCATCTCGTATCTACGGAATGAACAGTCGTTCCTGAAACTGGAAAAGGAATGCGAAGATTTTGTGAAAGGTTTTTTGAAGACGACACGCAGTATTGCCGCCGGCCCGCAGCCGGTGATTGCATATTTTTTGATGAAAGAAGCCGAGATTCGAACCGTGCGGATGACGCTGACAGGGAAAAAGAACGGCCTGAACGCCAAACTCATTCTTGACCGTCTCGGTGAATGGATGGCATAGAAAGAGTAAAAATTAAAAACCAAAATGTAAAATTGTGGATCCCGCCTTCGGCGGAGACTTGTTAACGAGAGGATACAAATGGAAGGTAAAGCGGCGGTTTTAGGCAGTGCCGATTTCGTGATGCCCTTTGCGGCATTGGGACTGGATACCTTTGCGACCGAATCCGACGCGGCAAAGGTCGAAGAAAATGCCGCGACTATTTTGAAACAAAAATATGCACTGGTTGTCGTTGCCGAGAACATTGCTCGTCCGGCGCGGATGGTGTTTGATACAACCAAAAAAAATGCCACACCGTGCGTTGTCGTAGTACCGTTTACGACCGCCCCGTCCGGGGTGGCGACCGAGTCGCTCAGTCGAATGTTGCGACTGGCAACCGGAATTGACGTCTTGGCGAATGAATAATGAAACGTGAAAATGTTCTGTAGAAATTTTATATAAGTCGGGTGGCATCGCTTCTGGCCGAAGACCAAAGCGATGGAAAAACCTAAGAGAATCATGCCTTGGAGCCTGCGGCCCCGAAGACATGCCGCCCAACAAAAGCATCTTTTCTGCAAAGTAACGTGAAAACGTAAAACAATGAATCAAAGATAAAAGGTTTTGCGATGACGGAATTGAAAAACGGAAAAATCATTAAAGTGGCAGGTCCGGTGGTTATTGCTGAGGGCATGATTGGCGCCCGCATGTACGACGTGGTCCGGGTTGGTGCCGAAAACCTGATTGGTGAAATCGTGGAATTGCACGGCGACCGGGCCAGTATCCAGGTCTATGAAGATACGGTGGGTGTCGGCCCCGGCGAAGAAGTGGTTAATACCGGCGCTCCGTTGAGTGTGGAGTTGGGTCCCGGGCTGATTTCCAGTATTTACGACGGGATTCAGCGTCCGCTGGATCAACTCGTGGAAGCACAGGGAAGCCATATTAAACGCGGCAGCGCCATCCCCGGTCTCAAACGTGACACCAAGTGGCACTGTGAGCCTCTCGTGGAAAACGGCAGCGACGTGGTCGCAGGTGATATCATCGGCCAGGTGCAGGAATCCACGCTGGTCAGTCATAAGATTATGGTTCCGGCTGGCGTCTCCGGTAAGATCGACAGCCTCAAAGAAGGCGACTATACCGTTGAGGATGTGATTGCAGCGGTAACCAATCATAATGGCGATAAGACTGAGATTAAACTCATGCAGAAATGGCCGGTGCGTCGTCCGCGTCTGAGTAAGCAGCGGTTGAATCCCAATCAGGTGCTGGTGACCGGTCAGCGCGTTGTCGATGCCTTTTTCCCGATTGCTCGCGGCGGGACGGCCTGTGTGCCGGGACCATTCGGTACGGGAAAAACCGTCGTTCAGCACCAATTAGCCAAGTGGGTCGATGCCGATATTGTAGTCTATGTCGGCTGCGGCGAACGCGGCAACGAAATGACCGACGTACTGATGGAGTTCCCCGAATTAACCGACCCGCATTCCGGCCAGCCGCTGATGAAGCGTGTCGTGCTTATCGCCAATACGTCCGACATGCCGGTAGCTGCGCGTGAGGCGTCGGTTTATACCGGGATTACCATTGCCGAATACTATCGCGACATGGGCTACTCCGTGGCGTTGATGGCCGACAGTACCAGCCGATGGGCCGAAGCGATGCGTGAAATTTCAACCCGTCTGGAGGAAATGCCCGCCGAAGAAGGCTACCCGGCATACCTGGGTGCTCGTATTGCGTCCTTCTATGAACGTGCCGGACGTGTTATCTGTGCCGGCTCGCCCCAGCGTGAAGGCGCGCTGTCGATTATCGGTGCCGTCAGCCCGCCCGGCGGTGACCTGTCCGATACGGTCGTTCAGGCAACCCTGCATGTGGTCAAGGTATTCTGGTCACTCCAGGCACGACTGGCCCAGCAGCGTCACTTTCCGGCGATTGACTGGCTGACCAGTTATTCGTTCTATAAACAACACTTGCCCGGCTGTTTCGAGGACAAGCAGAAAGGCATCGAGTTTGCCGAGATGATGCAGCAGGCGATGATCCTGCTGGAACAGGAATCACAGTTAGTCGAGATCGTCCGGCTCGTCGGTGCCGAATCCATCAGCGCCCAGGACCGCATGACCATGGAGACTTCCAAGAGCATCCGTGAGGACTTCCTGCACCAGAACGCGTTCCATGAAGTCGATACCTTTACCCCGCTGGATAAGCAGTATGAAATGATTAAGCTGATTCTGCATTTCCATCAGGCCGGTCTGGATGCGATTGAAAACGGTGTCGATACCAAAAATATTTTTGCTTTGAGCGTACGCGAAGATATCGCTCGCAGTAAGTACATTGAAAATGAAAAGGTCGAAGAGGTAGCCATCATCATCGGTAAAGTCGATGAGCAGGTCAAAAGCCTGTATGCGGCAGTAACGGAATAAAAGCAACACGATACGGATTGAAAAACGATTTTGCGATAAAGCGTAAACGGGAGTAAGAAATGCTGAAAGAATATAAAACGGTTTCCGAAATTGCCGGGCCGCTGATGATGGTCGAAGGCGTCGCTGATGCCAAATACGGCCATATCGTGGATATTGAACTGGCCGACGGCTCAATGCGTCACGGCCAGATTCTGCAGATTGAAGGCGATAAGGTCCTTGTGCAGGTCTTCGAAGGCACCGAGGGGATCAATGTTGTCGGCACAACGGTTCGTTTTCTCGGTAGGCCGATGGAACTGGCGGTTTCGCCGGATATCCTCGGTCGCGTATTCACCGGAACAGGTGTCCCCAAAGATGACGGGCCTCAAATCCTGCCGAAGATGAAACT
>JADHXS010000004.1 GCA_016782835.1 Phycisphaerae bacterium
TGTACGACGGACCTGATGGCAACGGCTGCGGAGATCGTCGGCGCTAAACTCGATGATAAAGCAGGCGAAGACAGCGTAAGCTTTTACGACGCTCTCAAAGGTAAAAAGCTCTCTGGCAACGATCATCGCGGAGTTGTCCATCATTCGGATGCGGGCATATTTTCGGTTCGCCGCGGCAAGTGGAAACTGATATTTGACGACAAGGGCGGATCGAGAAGAAAAAATCCGAAAGACAAGCCCGTCAAGAATCCAGCGAAGTATCATCTGTTCGACATGGAAAACGATGCTGTTGAATCGACGAACCTGCTGGAGAAACATCCGGAAGTTGTTAAAGAACTGAAGATGCTGCTGGCTGACTTTGTTAATAAAGGGCGGAGTACGCCGGGATCTGTGCAAGAAAACGATCCGATGGAAAAGGACTGGAAACAAATCGAGGTGGTGAAAGAGTTTATTGAAAAATAGTCAAAGGTGAGGATATGAATACAGATAGACGCAGTTTTTTGAAATATTGCGGGATGGTTTCTTTGGGGATTTCGAGTTCGGTCATTCCTGGATCGCAGGCAGCCAAAAAGAAAAAGCCCAATGTCATTTTGTTCATGACCGACGATCAGGGTTGGGGTGATGTTGGCTTTAACGGCAACAAAGAAATCCTTACACCGAATATGGACGGTTTAGTTAAAAGGGGAGCTAGGCTGCATCATTTCTTTTCCGGGTGTCCTGTTTGTTCGCCTACCCGCGGAACGGTTATGACGGGGCGGCATTATTTCCGTTATGGGATATGGACTGCGAATACGGGGCGCTTGCCGCGTGAAGAATATACGATTCCGCAGGGTCTGAAGGATATCGGTTACACCAGCGGTCATTTTGGGAAATGGCATCTGGGATCCCCTCATCCGGACTATACGGGCAAGGGCGGCGGGGGCAGCGAAAAACACCTGGCACGGCCGGAATGGTTCGGCTATGACACACATTTTGTTACCCATCATGCGGTCAAAACATGGGATCCTTACGGGCCGGACGGTTCACAGATTGATACGACGGACAATCCTTACTGGGAAGATGGCAAACGTGTAACAGAGCGTTTAACCGGTGACGACACTCGGATCATCATGGACAGAGTGATTCCGTTTATTGAAAAAGCGGCCAAAGACGATAAGCCTTTTGTGGCGGCCATCTGGTCACACGCTCCGCATACTCCCTTGGAGGCCGGTCCCCAATACCGTCAGATGTATGAAAAGCGTGGACTAGATGACAAAAAGATAAATTACTACGGCTCGATCACGGCTCTGGATGACCAGATCGGAAGATTGGACAGTAAACTTAAAGAATTAGATCTTTGGGATAATACCATGTTTTGGTATTGCTCGGATAATGGACCCGCTAAGCACATTCGAGATGGCGGATACGGAAGCACGGACGGGATGAGGGGCAAAAAGGCGCATCTGTTTAACGGGGGTGTCTGCGTGCCGGCTTTTGTAGTCTGGCCGGGTCATGTTAAGGGGGGCAGTACAATAAAAACACCGCTTTCGACACTGGATTATCTGCCGACGGTCTTTGCCGCCGCCGGCGCTAAGATGCCTGATGGTCGTCCGATCGACGGCGAAAATATCCTTGATATTGTGAAAGGGAGACGAACCGAGCGACAAAAGTCCATACCGTTTAGATTTCGTGAGTCAATCGCAGCACCCGGGCTTAGCCTGCTGAAAGGACAATACCGGTATTATACAAACTTCGTTACGGACCAAAGCGAGGGCGACATGCTCTACAATTTCTTTGATAACCGCGGCGAGGATAAAAATATGATAGAGGAGTTGCCGGAGATGGCGGCGGCGATGAGGAAAGAGGCACTTGAATTTTTACGTTCATGTAAGAATAGTTATGAAGGTAATGATTATCCTGCCGGCAGTTCTTATGAGCCTTTGGGCCCTTTTCACAAAATGAAGAATCATCAATGGCCCCTGGCTAATGAGGTGAGTAAGAAGTCAAAAAAAAGCAAAAAGAATTAGAAGAAGTCAAAGAAGAAGTCAAATTAGATCATTGACCAAAGAAAAGGTCAGGACATGAACTCAGACAGGCGAGGTTTTATCAACACTGCTAACAAAAGACGAATGCTAATTGTTGTCTTTATGCTGACAGGCATGATCAGCTTTTATGCCAAGAGTAAAGGGATTCTCCAAAGAGATCAGGGCAAGCCGAATGTTATCGTTATCATGACGGACGACCAGGGCAATGACGTAGGCTTCCAGGGTAACCCGCACGTCAATACTCCCCATATCGACACCTTTGCCAATGGAGCGATTCGCCTGGGCAACTTTCACCAGATGCCTATGTGCACCGCCTCACGTGCTGCCCTGATGACCGGAAAGTATGCCCAGCATACAGGCGCATGGCGCACAAGCCTGGGACGGACCATGATGCGGTCGGACAACATAACGATCGCCGAAGCTTTCAAGGTTAATGGCTATGCAACCGGCCAATTTGGCAAGTGGCACCTTGGCGACAACTGGCCCATGCGCCCGCAGGACCAGGGTTTTGATGAAGTGGTAGGCCTTCGCTGCGGAGCCGTCGGCCAAATCGCGGACTACTGGGGCAACGACTACTTTGACGACACATACTACCATAACGGCCAGCCCAAACAATACAAAGGCTACTGTACGGACGTCTTTTTCTCAGAGACCATGCGATTCATCAAAGAGAATAAGGATGAACCGTTCTTTATTTACCTTGCGCCGAATGTAACTCATTTGCCGCTGAATGTTGCGGAAAAATATTCAAAGCCGCACGTTGACAACGGTGTCGACCAAAAGCTGGCGATATACTATGGGATGGTCGACAACCTTGATGAGAATTTTGGCTGCCTCATGGCATTACTGAAGAAAGAAGGGCTGGATAAAAACACTATCATCCTCTTCACGACCGATGACGGTGCACAAGGGGCAGCAAGGTCGAACTGTCCAGATGCCTGGAATATGGGCCAAACCGGTGATAAAGGATCGATGGAAGAGGGCGGCCATCGTGTGTTCTCGTTCCTGAGATGGCCCGGCTCAAACATAGAAACCCCAACGGACAATAACACGCTGATCTCGGTGATGGATGTTTATCCGACACTGCTGGACTTATGCGGTTTGGACGCACCAGAAGCAGCGAATATCAAAGGTCGCTCGTTCAAGCCTTATCTGAAAAAACCTCTTTCTCCCAAAGATGATGACAGACCTTTGTTCTTCTATTACTTTAATCCGAAAAACTTTGACGAAGTTAAGTCAGCGTGTGTGATATGGAAGAACTGGCGGTTGTTGGCTGACGTTGGTCTGTATGATGTTGAGAAGGACCGAATTCAGATAAACGATATCGCCTCCGATCACCCTGAGGTTGTAAAGCAGATGCAGGAGTTCTTCGATGCTCATCACGCTGAAGGGCTTGAACTGATAAAAGAGCCTGTTCGGTTTGTCCTTGGTGATAAGCGAGCAAAAAAAGTGGAACTGACCAGTCAGGATGTTTACCGCGTAGGCAAAGGCCCGCAAGCGTTTGGACAGTCAAGCCCAAAAGTCCTGCTTCAGGCACATGGCCCCTACAAAGTAACCGTTGCCACGAAGGGTAGCTACACCATTAACCTGTCTCGCTATCCCCTTTACACCAAGCTGCCCTTTGGCATCGGCGGCAAAAAGATGAATGAAAACGATTTTGCCATCGAAAAAGTACGCCTGGCCATTGCCGGCCAGACGGCAGAGAAAGAGGTGACCCCCGAAGACACCCACGCAAGTTTCACGCTGGACCTGGAAAAAGGCGACACTGACCTTGAAACATGGCTGATTGGCGATGGAAAAGACGGCGTGGCGTACTTCGTTACTGTTGAGTTCAATGGCTAGCTGGAGTAAGGAAAAGAAATATAAAATGAAACAGTTAATTAACATCAGTTTAGTTTTAATACTTGGTTTTGTATTTACTGCACCATCCGCCGATGTGTTTGCAGAAGACGGTCAATCTTCAAAAAAGGAAAAAAAGAAAGTTTTCAGGAAGTATAAGCCTGAAAAGGGTTCCGATGTTGAAAAGGACAAAAAACTGGATGACAAGTGGGAAATTACTGATGATCCGTCATTGCCCCGGGTTTTGATACTGGGTGATTCGATATCGATAAGCTACACCCTTCCGGTCAGAAAGCTGCTTAAAGGTAAAGCCAATGTTCATCGTGCCTTAAATGAAAAAGGGATCAAGGAAAATTGCGAGGGGACCACTCATGGGCTTACACGAATTGACTTTTGGCTGGGTGAAAAGAAGTGGGATCTCATCCATTTTAACTGGGGACTTCATGATCTGAAATACGTGAATGAAAAGGGGCAGAAGGTTGATCCGAGTAAAGGCAAACAGCAGGCCGAACCCGAACAATACCAAAAAAACATGGAAATACTTGTTGAACGATTGAAGAAGACGGGGGCAACACTCGTATTTGCTACCACGACACCCTATGTGAAAGGTTGTGCCGGGCGCAAGGTGGGAGACGAACTCGTCTATAATAAGACCGCCAGAGAAATCATGAAAAAACATGAAGTAACGATAAATGACACATGGGCGGTCATCCACCCGAAATTAGAAGAGTATGCTAGAGAACGGAATGTCCACCTTAAAAAAGAAGGTACAGAAGCCCTATCGAAACATATCGCCAAAGTTATTGAACAAGAATTGGTTTCGAAATAAAGACACATTTTCAGATATGGCTGATCAATCGTGATAAACCGGACGAAAACCGTAGTGCATCTTATATCAGAATAACTCGGAAATAAACAGTATGGCCCAAGGATACAGAAATATTGTATTAGTAGCTTTCTTTACTGTGCCGCTTTTTTCAATAGTTACCGGCATGAAATCGGAATCTAATCAGGCCTTTCCCACGAAGATTCCGCTTGAAAAGCCGGTTGATCTCAAACTTAGCGCAGCCATGGAACGAATGTACGAGGTGTGGAGTCCGCACGAAGATCGGGGCAATGAATTTTTCAGCAATTTCAAGTATTCTCGGCTCGAAGGTTTTTCCCTGGAACCGAATGTCTCTCGACGGGATCCTTCCAAGGTCATTGAGGTCAACGGAAAGTACTATGTCTACTATACGTGCCGCCGAACAAAGAGCCCTCCTGCGGGATCCGAAAAGGCAACCGATGAGATTCCTTCGAGGGACTGGGATCTTGCTGAAATCTGGTATGCTGAGAGTATCGATGGATTTCGATGGCAGGAAAAGGGGCCTGCTGTCAAGCGGCCTGCCAAGGGACAATTTGGCTGGCGGTCCAACTGCACACCGGATATTCTCATCTGGAAGGGCAAGTATTATCTCTATTATCAGGCCTACAGTGATATGATCCATGGTGGCGATGTGTGTCCGGTAACTGTGGCTGTGGGCGAGTCCCCGGATGGCCCTTTCCATCCTTTGGGCAAACCGGTTGTTGAACCGGGGGAACCCGACGATTGGGATTGTGCATGTATTCATGATCCATTCCCGATCATTTATAAAGGAAAGATTTATTTGTATTACAAAGGCTCACCCGGACAAAAACGCGGAGACGAAAATCTGATCCGTGCACAGGGCGTTGCCATTGCCGATAATCCGATCGGGCCTTTTAGGAAATCGCCGTTAAATCCAGTTCTCAATTCCGGGCATGAGGTGTGTGTATGGCCCTATAAAGATGGGATCGCTGCGATGGTCAGCCTGGATGGGCCTGAGAAAAATACGATTCAATATGCACCGGACGGAATCAATTTTGAGGTCAAGGCCTTGCTGCAGGTGCCTCCAATTGCTCCTGGACCCTTTATTCCCGATGCTTTTGATGACACCGGCGACGGAAGGGGGATTATCTGGGGGCTTTGTCACATCAATCCGGATGGCGGAGGGGCGATGAACGCATCCATTCTCGCCCGGTTCGACTGTGATTTGAGTCGGGATGAGGATGTTCCATTGTTTAAGCGGAACAATCTCCGCTTTGACGAACAGACTTATTTTCAGCGTACTTTGAAACTGCCGGAACCTGTTCGAAAACAGAGAGAAAAGACTGCTAAAAGTAAAGAAAATACCAAGAAGCAGGAAAAAATCCCTTATTGGCTTTCTGATTATGCAGAACTATACAAAGAAGATCCGCGTCAAGCTGCACTTAAATGGTTCAAAGAAGCCAAATTTGGAATGTTTGTTCATCTTGCTCTGGCAAGTCTTTGTGAAAATGGTAAAGCCGATTATGTCAGTTGGAGAGAAGGGTTTGCTTCGGATCGATTACTGAAATATGTCGGCGTGACCAGAGCCCAATACGAGTCAATTGAAAACAAGGATCATTTGCTATTCGACCGATACTTACTACCAGAATTTGACGCCAATAAAATCTGTCAGCTTGCGGTCGAGGCTCAAATGAAATATATAAACTTTACAACATTGCATCTGGGCAGATGTTACAATTTTAATACCAAAGCTTCCGATTTCAATAGTGTCAATGCACCGTGTCAGCGGGATCTTGTCGCAGAAATGGCTGCCGCATGTCAAAAATATGGCTTGGCTCTGTTTCTTTATGTGCCTCCTGAATATTCTCAGGACAATCCTGAGAAACGCCGGCAATATCTGGATGTGATACGAGAACTGCTCACCAATTACGGATCCATTGCCGGCATTTGGTTTGATGGGATAGGGTATTATTATTCGAATCCAGGAAACTATACAACATTAAAGGACACTTTTAATTACATTCGTTCAATCCAGCCACACTGTCTTGTCTCCTTCAAAGAAGGTGCTGTTTGCGAGGAAGATTTTATTTCGCCTGAACACTTCATGCTGCCTTTTGAGTATCAATGGGATACGGACGGCAGAGCCAAGCAATGGCAGATGCGTAAAAACAGGTGGGATAATCAGAATGCCGGACGTTGGGAAACCTGCAATCAATTCAAGTTGAGAGAAGTCAACACGGTCATGCAGGAATGTTTTAACCGGGATGCAGTCCATGTCAAGAGCGGGTGGATTAATGATGAGAGTGCACGCCATCTTTCCGGCGAGGAAGTTTATGATTGGTTGACATATGCCCGTTTTACGGGCTCAAACTTGCTCATGAATATTGGGCCAAGAGCAGACGGGTCGATTCATCCGGATGATATCAAGGCGTTGAGAGAAGTGGGTCAAATAATATCCAACAAAGGATGGGCCAAATTATCGAATTGTGTTGAAATAACAAATTAAACTATTATTACGAAGAGAATGTAATGAATCATAACAAGTTAGAGCCAGTAAGATTATTAGTTGTTGTATGGGTGCTTTTTTGTTTCAGTTTTGTGCAAGCGGCTGAAAAAAAGAAACAGTTTCCAATCTATGAACCCTCTTGGAAATCATTAAACGAACATGAGACTCCCGAATGGCTTCTGGACGCAAAACTTGGCCTTTATGGCCACTGGGGCGTCTATTCGATCCCTGCGTTCAAGACCGAGTGGGATGGTCGATTGTTGTCTGATAAGCAGACCCGAGGGGATGCGGTTTTTAATCATCATATTGAAAAGTACGGCAAACAGTCAGAGTTTGGGTATAAGGATTTCATCAAGGATTTTAAGGCGAAAAAGTTCGATCCGGATGAATGGGCTGATATCATCGTCAAGTCCGGTGCAAAATATGCCGGGATCACCGCCGTCCATCACGATGGATACTGTCTTTGGGACAGTCAATATACCCGCTGGGACTCGATGGATACCGGACCGGGACGGGATCTTTATGGCGAGCTTGTTGCAGCCATTAGAAAAGCAGATCCTGACATGAAAATACTAACCTGTCTTCACCACTACCGAACGTACGGTTGGGTCTATACCAAGGACAAAGAATTACTTGCACAGGGCAAAAAAGAAGGCTGGGATATCTTTGATTCGGAGTACTCGGATTTTTACAGAAATCCGGAAACGGAACCTCGTGACAAGTTTCTCCAGGAGTGGAAAAATAAGGTGATTGAAATTGTTGATAATTACGAACCTGATGTATTGTGGTTTGACGGCGGTTCATTTAACAAAGGTGACAATGTTCCGACAACGCTTGAGGTTCTGACGTATTTTTATAATACACAGAATAAAAAAGGTTCTCTCGTGGAAGTTATCAATAAAAAATCAAATTTCGATCCTGACTTTGGGATGCGAAATTTTGAGAAGGGCGGCAACCGCTCTCCCAAGACGGATTTCCCCTGGGCAGATGATTTAAATATTGCAAACCGCGCTTGGTGTTATACGCATGATATCAATTATCGAAATCCCAATCAGATTGTTGACGGCTTTGTGGACCGTGTCAGCCGTGGTGGCGGACTGATGCTGTCGATCTCACCGAAAGCAGAAGGAGTTATTCCTGATGAACAAAAGACCATTCTGCTTGAATTAGGGAATTGGCTCAAAATTAACGGGGAAGGAATTTACGGAACCAGGAAATGGAAGATTGAAACCGAAGGCCCGGTTGAAAAATTACTCAAAGACACCGGTGCAAAAACACTGTGGGATTTTAATGACACATGCGATTCCGGTGATATTCGCTTTACCAAAAAAGGAAACCGTCTTTTTGCTTATGTGTTAGCATGGCCTGAAAACGGAGAGGTGCTGATAAAATCATTACATTCAAATGAAAAGATCAGTGCTGCCAACGAGATCATTCGTGTTAAAATGCTGGGCGTTAAGGAACCGCTTAAATGGCATCGAGACAAAAGTGGCCTGAAAGTTATATTCCCCAAAGAATCTCCCTGTAAATATGCCTATGGTTTGGAGATTGACGTTAAAGGAGATTTACTTTAAGAATGATTCTAGTCAATTATATCAAGATCAGACAGCAATGAAAAAGAACTGTCGAATATATATGAACCACAGTCCTATAAAAAGCGCGTTCAGAATTAATATTGCAAGAAACATAATTTTGCTACAGGCAGTGTTTATGATTATGGTCATTCTGACAGGGACTTCCTATTCCGAACATATAAAGCCCAATATCATACTTATATTGGCGGACGACTTAGGTTATTCGGAATTAGGTTGTTATGAGCAAAACAAAATTAAAACCCCCAACCTTGATTTGCTTGCCTCTGAGGGGATGAAATTGACTGACCATTACAGTGGATCGCCGGTTTGTGCGCCTTCGCGATGTGTCTTGATGACAGGAAGGCATACTGGCCACAGCTTTGTAAGAGATAACAAAGAACTTCCACGGGAAGGACAAACACCGATTCCATCGGACTCATTTACAATTTCAAAAATGCTTAAAGCGAAGGGCTATACGACAGGTTGCGTTGGAAAGTGGGGTTTGGGATCTCCCGGCAGTGAAGGTGACCCGTTAAATCAGGGTTTTGATTTGTTCTTCGGATATAACTGCCAGCGGCAGGCACATTATTATTATCCGAAATATTTATGGAAGAACAACCAAAAGATCGAGTTGTCCGGTAATAATGAGCGAACCGGCACAACTTATAGTCCTGATCTAATGAAAAAAGAGGCGTTGAATTTCGTTCGTGAGAATAAGGGCAGGCCGTTTTTCCTGTACTGGCCAACGCCGGTGCCGCATGTTTCACTACAGGTGCCAGAAGACAGTCTTACTCAATATCGCCACCAATGGAATGAAACGCCTTATAAAGGGGGACACTATACCAGTCATAAAACACCGAGAGCAGCGTACGCCGCAATGATTACACGAATGGATCGTGATATCGGCGAACTTCTATCCTTGTTGAAAGAATTGTCTTTGGAGGAAAATACACTGGTGATCTTTACAAGTGATAATGGAACTACGTTTGCCGGTGGTGTTGATGCGAAATTCTTCAACAGCGTGGGAAAATTAAGGGGACTCAAAGGCAAACTTGATGAGGGCGGGATACGTGTTCCTTTTATTGCCCGCTGGACAGGGCATATTGCCCCGGGAACGACGAGCAGCCATGTGGGCGCTTTCTGGGACATTTTACCCACACTTGCTGATATTGCAGAAGTTCAGTCTCTCCAAGATATTGATGGAATCAGCTTTGCCCCGACGTTGCTTGGAAAGTCGGGGCAAAAAAAACATGAGTTCCTTTATTGGGAGTTTTCGGGAAAAGGGGGGCAGGTTTCAGTTCGCATGGACAACTGGAAAGGAATTCTAAGAAACCTTATTAAGAATCCTGATGCCAAGATTGAACTTTACGATCTTAATAATGATATTGCTGAGAAGAACAACCTTGCGGAACAACATCCAGAGATAGTTCAGCGTATCAAAAAGATTATGGAGTGTGAGCATGCCCCTTCTAAAGAATTTCCGTTTGTGGCACTTGATTCCTATGAGACAGAGGGACATATAGACAAGAAAGACGACAGGCAGTCATAATTGTGATTTGGTGGAACTGAAATGAAGAAAAAAATAACTGTTTTTCATGTGAGCTTATTTTGTTTTATTAGTTTGAGTCCTTTCTTTTCCGGTTGTAAAGTCGGCCCGGATGTTATCCGTCCGGAGTTACGGGCGATGAATAAGAGCATTTCCATTATTCCGGAGCCCTTGAGTTACAGGCAGTCTGAGGGTTCTTTTATGATCAATTCCCAAACATGCATTATTGTTGACGAAGATCTTAAGGAAATGGCCGAGCGGTTCAATGAAATAATTTCTCCGGCCTGGGGCGCCCCGTTACCAATAAAAATAAATGGTCAAGCCAAGAATAATATCATCAAGTTTGTTATTGCTTCGGATCTTAATGATTTGAGTGATGAGGGGTATCAACTCAAGGTCACAAACGATCGGATTGTCATTACGGCTGCCGCAGAGGCCGGGATCTTTTATGGACTCCAAACTGTCCGTCAGTTGCTTCCTGAGCAGATCTTTTCTAAACAAAGGGTTTCTGGGGTCCAATGGGAAATTCCCTGTGTGGAGATCGAAGATCGGCCCCGTTTTCAATGGCGGGGTATGCATCTGGATGTTGGACGGCATTATATGCCAATGGATTTCATAAAAAAAAATATTGACTTCATTGCGATGCATAAAATGAATGTCTTTCACTGGCATCTCACTGAAGACCAGGGTTGGCGTATTGAAATTAAGAAATATCCAAAGTTAACTCAGATTGCGGCCTGGCGCGATGAAACGCTTGTCGGTCATGTCAAGGATGCAAAAAAAGGGAAAGCTAAATACGATGGCAAAAAGCATGGTGGATTCTACACTCAGGATGATATTCGGGAAATTGTCGAATATGCGAAACAACATTATGTAACGGTGGTTCCCGAGATCGAAATGCCGGGGCATTGCCAGGCGGCTCTTGCCGCATATCCTGAACTTTCCTGTTCAGGAGGTCCTTTTGAAGTCGGAAAGAAGTGGGGAGTATCTAGAGAAGTTTACTGTGCGGGAAATGAGAAGACATTTGAATTTTTGCAGGATGTACTGCTAGAGGTTCTCGATTTATTCCCGAGTGGATATATACATGTCGGGGGCGATGAATGTCCGAAGCACCGATGGCAGGTATGTGAAAAATGCCAGGGGCGGATACAATCAGAATCCCTGAAAGATGAACATGAATTGCAGAGTTATTTTATAAAACGGATCGAAACCTTTCTCATGGCTCATGGGCGAAACCTGATCGGATGGGACGAAATCCTCGAAGGGGGGCTGGCTCCGAATGCGGCGGTGATGTCCTGGAGAGGTGAAAAGGGCGGGATAGCCGCTGCGAAAGCTGGTCACCGTGTGGTCATGGCACCGAACACGTACACTTATTTGAATTTTTATCAGGCGGATCGGGACACTGAGCCCATCGCCCAGGGAAAATTTCTGCCTTTGGAGAAAGTCTATAACTACGATCCCGTTCCTGTGGTTCTGACAGAGCAAGAGGCCCGGTATATTTTAGGTGCTCAGGGACAGTTGTGGACTGAATATATTCCAAACCCTAAACATGCCGAATATATGCTGTTTCCAAGAATGTCTGCCCTGGCGGAAGTCGTGTGGACTCAAAAAGAAAAAAAGGATTATAAGAGATTTTATAATAATCTTGAAGTCCATCTTAAGAGATTAGATTCTTATGAGACTAATTATCGAAGGCTGGATTCGATGTCGATTCCTCAGAAAAATTACGGTAACAAACCAAACAACCAATAATGTCGGAGTTATAAGATGAAAGATTTTGGAAAAATGTCAAGAAGAAATTTTCTCAAGACAACAGTATCTTCAACAGCTGGTTTGTTAACGGGGTCTGTTCTCGGGCAATCTGTTATAAACAAGACTCTTTGTGGTGGATCTGGCCGAAAGCCAAATGTTATTTTCATGATCACAGACGATCAGGAACTCGATTCATTTGGTTTTATCAATAGAAAAGCTTTAACTCCCAATATCGATCGGCTTGCATCTGAGGGAGTCTATTTTTCGCGTGCCTATGCCACTTCCAGTGTCTGTACGCCCAGCCGCTATACCTGTCTGACGGGCCGGTATGCCTCCCGCAGCAAAGTGGATAAGTTTACGAACGGTATCACAAAAGAGGGGCAAACCTGGGTTCACTGGAATACTGACTTGGCGGTCATCGAAGACAATGTTGCAAAGGTCTTAAAAGCCAATGGTTATGAAACGGGGATTGTTGGGAAATTACACGGTTTTGAATTGGCTGGACATGATAAATCACTGAACAGGAAATCAGATGCTAAGAATTCTGAAGTTATCAGGGCTCTCAAGGCAGACCAGGAAAAATTTGCACGTGGGCTAAAGGAACACGGGTTTGATGATGCCGCTCATTTACACCGAGGCAACCTCGGTTCCGGAAAGAGTTTGCCGCAGGAACTTTGCCAGCATGCACCGGAGTGGACGGCCCAGGCCGCTGTCAACTTTATCGAACAGAACAAAGACAAACCGTTCTATCTGTATTATGCCACGACTCTGCTTCATGGCCCGGATCCTTTGAAATCACTCAAATCCGATCCGCGTATCTCGGAGGAAGGTTATCTCCAGAAAGCTCCCGATGTGATGCCTTACAGGCAGTCGGTTCTGGAGCGGTGTAAAAAAGCAGGTGTTCCGGAAGAACTTGCTCCGGCGACATGGCTGGATGACAGTGTCGGGGCGATTATGAAGAAGCTGGATGAACTTGATCTTACAAAAGACACCCTGGTTATCTACTTTAATGACCACGGCGCGGAGAATGGTAAGGGGTCATTGTACGAAGGTGGCGTCCGAACTCCGACCATTATACGATATCCTGCAAAGGTAAAGCCGCGTCAGTGCGATGAACTTATAGGCAATATTGATTTTGTGCCGACAATCTTCGGTGCGGCAGATGTGATAGCACCCAATGAGATGATGATGGATGGATTGGATCTCATGCCGCTGCTTACAGGCCGAACGAATGAAACTCGCGATTCGGTTTACTGCGAGATTGGCTATACGCGTGCAGTCATAACCAAAGACTGGAAATATCTGGCATTTCGAGTTCCACCAAGTCGGCAAGTTTCTCCTGAAGAAAATCTGGAAGCAATGAAAAAAGCCGCAAAAAAGTCCAAGAAACCAGCTCTCAAGATCAATCCTGAAGGCAGGGTTACGCATATTCATCGTACTCCCGGCGGTGATGGGACTGAACTGGGCAATGGCCTTAAACGCTACAAAAAGAATTATTTTGATGCTGATCAGCTTTACAACTTGAAAAATGATCCCGGAGAAACTACGAATCTGGTAAATAATCCGGAATATATACAACAGCTTGAAATGATGAAAGCTGAATTAGGCAAACATCTGAAAGCTATTCCAGGGACTTTTGCCGAATTCAAAGTGATGCAACAATAATACGAACCTAGTTATTATGTATGGAGGTACTCATTCATGAAGAGACGACTTTTTTTAAAAATGGCGGGCCTTTGTTCGGCGACGGCTGCTTCCGGTATATGGTCAGGATGTGCAAGGGGAGCAAAAGTTCCAGTGTCTCAGAATCCATTTGCTGCGGATGGTAAAAAACGTCCCAATTTTCTGTTTCTTTTCACAGATGACCAGTGTTTTAAAACGGTTAATGCCTTAAATAACCCGGATGTCAAAACCCCTAACATGGATCGACTCGTAAAGCAGGGTGTTACTTTTACACATTGTTTTAATCAAGGCGCATGGAACGGGGCGGTTTGTATTGCCAGTCGGGCCATGCTGAATACCGGGCGTTATGTCTGGACATGCGGAGGAAACGAGTGCGGTGATTATCCTCTTTGGGGTCAGGTGATGGGACAGTCAGGTTATGACACATTCTTCACGGGTAAATGGCATAACAAGACCAAATCCTTGGAGAGAAGTTTTAAAAGCATAGGTCCAAATGGTGGCGGCATGTTCCCGTCGAAAGATCCCAATGCCGAAGAAAATATGAAAAAGGGGATACTGAACGACCCATACGACCGTCCTCGGCCTGGTAATTCCTGGAGTCCCTATGATAAGTCACTGGAAGGCCATTGGCGAAAGGAAGATGGAAAGACTGTCCACAGCAGTAAACTGTGGGCCGATGCTGCGATTGATTATTTAGATAGCAGCGTCAGCAAAAGTGACGATCCATTTTTTATGTATGTTTCCTTTCATGCTCCGCATGATCCCCGGCAGTCACCCAAGGAATATGTGGATATGTACCCACCGGATAAGATCAAAGTACCGCCGAATTTCCTGCCGGAACATCCTTTCGATCAGGGCGATCACAAGCTTCGCGATGAACGGTTAGCCCCGTTTCCGAGGACCAAAGAGGCCATTCAGACACATCTTAGCGAGTATTATGCGATTATTACTCATGCGGACCATCACATTGGCCGCATTTTGGATGCGCTCGAGAAAAGCGGCGAGGCGGAGAATACCATTGTTATTTTCTCCGCAGACCATGGCTTGGCCGTCGGTCAACACGGCTTGGTCGGCAAACAAAGTCAATATGATCATTCGATCAGAATGCCGTTTGTGATGTGTGGCCCGGGCCTTCAGGAAAATGTCCAAAATGACGCGATGATTTATCTGCAAAGTTGTTTTGCAACGACTTGTGAAATGGCAAATATCAAAGCACCCGATACAGTGCAGTTTCCAAGTCTAGTACCGTTATTGACAGGGGAAAAGAAGCAATTGTACGATTCAGTTTACGGCGCCTACCGTGATTATCAACGGATGGTCCGAACAGAACGATATAAATTAATCCGCTATCCCCATGTAGGTGAGGTTCAGCTATTCGATCTGAAAAATGATCCATGGGAAATGAAAGATCTGGCTGAAGATAAAAACTATGCGGATAAGATTGCAGAACTTGATGAAAAACTCAAGTGGTGGGTGAAGGAAACGGGTGATACGATAGATTTAAATCAATATGAAAAAAGCGGATAGCAAATTAGATCGTACTTCGTGTTCGATGGATCAAGACAAAACTTTTAACGAATAAACGTCAAAATTTAATTAGGAGAAAAAGTTGTGAGAAATGTAAGTATATTTTTAGTACTAATCGCATGTGTATTAATTGGCTGCAGCACAGCAGCAAAATCTCAAGGTAAATTTGAACCGACAATCGATTCCCTTCGCCAGTATGAGTGTCCGGAATGGTTTCGGGATGCCAAGTTTGGTATTTATTTGCACTGGGGACCGTATTCTGTCGCCGAGCAGGGCGAGTGGTATGCGCGTAAACTCTATTTAGAGGATACGCCGGAATATCAGCATCATCTTAAAACGTATGGGCATCCCTCAAAACATGGATACGTGGATTTTATTCCCCAGTGGAAGGCTGAGAATTTTGACCCCGATGCTTTGTTGGCATTATTCAAGAGATCTGGTGCAAGATACTTTACGCCCTGTGCCGTTCATCATGATAATTTTGATCTCTGGAATTCGAAATACCATGAATGGAATGCTGTTAAAAAAGGGCCTAAAAAGGATCTGATCGGGATGTGGAAGGAAGCAACGCTCAAGGCCGGATTGCGTTTTGGTGTTACGACACACTTGTCACGCAGTTACAGTTGGCTGAATGTGGCCAATCAGGCCGATACCGAAGGGTCTCTAAAGGGAGTTCCGTACGACGGTGCCCAGGGAAAAGGCAAGGGGCTCTATCCGCCGAATGATGGTCAAAGTACGCATCCTCGCGCTCCGTTCGATGCTCCTAAAAGCTGGCGGGACCATTGGGCCAGACGAGTCAAACAACTGATCGAAGATTATGATCCGGACCATCTTTATTTTGACTGCGCTGTTCCGTTTAGAGGGCAGGACGGAGGCCGTACCGGCATGGAGGTAATTTCCCATTTTTACAACCATCGTCCGGAAGGTGTTATGTGTGTCAAGGAACGACCCTGGCAGGGGCTTTATGCCGATGGGATGACCACACTTGATTATGAACGCGGCAAGGCCAGCCATATTCTTGACCAGCCGTGGCAGACGGATGATTCCATTGGTTCCTGGGGATATAATGAGAATACACCCTATACGACCTCAGATGCGGTTGTTGATAAGATTATCGACATTGTCAGTAAGAACGGCAATATGCTTTTGAATATTCCCATACGGGCTGATGGCACGCTTGATGAAACTGCCACAGGGATCCTCGAAGATACCGGCAAGTGGTTTAATGTTAACGGCGAAGGGATTTACGGCACGCGTCCATGGTATATGTATGGAGAAGGCAAGACGGAAATGCCGCACAAAACGATTGAATCGCCGTTTACATACAAAGACATACGCTATACGACAAAAGGTGAATATCTTTATGCTTTTGTCCTTGACTGGCCGGGGAATAAAACGGTTGAAATGCAGTTTCTCGCGCCGGCCAATGACCGTATCGGCGAAATCAAGTCCGTCGAACTTTTAGGGTATAAGGGGAAAGTGAAATGGGAACATCATCCGGATGGTCTTCGTATTGATTTTCCGAAAGAAAAACCCTGTGAATTTGCTTACTGCCTTAAAATTCATCTGCCTAAGAAATAGCGTGTTGTGATCAGTCAGCGTTTAATAATGTTATTAAACGCTGACTGTAAGTTACTTAGCTGATGATTTGCGTATAATGGTGAAATGAAAAGTTTTAAGGGCTTGTATTTTTAATGCATTCTGCTGAAAATAGTTAGATGTTGAATTTCAGGCGTGCGAAATGATAGGATGGGAAGGCAGGCGAACAGAAGAGCATTCAGATGATATGAAATTCAATTGTCCATATCAATCGCCCTGGCAACATCATTACTATATTGGAGATGTTCTAACTTGGATTGGGCGCTCTGATAGTTCGCAAACGCAGGACATAAAAACAATTTTGGAAATTAGGGCTCAGGAAGGGCTATTTTGGCGAAGACACGGTTGTCTTTTGGTTGTTTAGATTTTTCAGTCTGGCTTCTTCGGGAGGGTTGTCACCGAAAATTCCGTCCAGTAATAAGTTTGCGATCCTCGGTCCCTGATCGGTCATCGTAACCCACATAATGTGGTCAAACCTGCCTTGCTCGGGTCCTGTAAGTTTGCTTGACGCTCCAGTGGTTGCGAGTTTGTAATAGTTTACGCCATCGCGAACAGATTTCAAGTATGTGTGGCTGTGTCCTCCAAAAACTGTATGCTCTCTGCCTGCCAGCAAAGAAGAGAACTTTCCCCAACCCGTATTTTTCCCCCTGCTCCACAAAGGCTTGTGGACAAAAACGCATACCCAGCGTACTTTTTCATTGTCTTGCAGGACCTCTGCGAAGTAGCCGATTTGTTCGTCACCGAGTCCGCCTGATTTGCCGGGGACTTCTTCGCTGTTCATGCAGAGAAAAAGTACGTCTTTATACAGGAAGTGGTAGTATGTGCGCCCGCGCCGTTGCTTATAGATCTCAACTGCATCTTCACTGGTTAGATCGTGGTTTCCAGCGACATAAAAAAAAGCATTTCGAGTTTTTCGACTATTGCATCAAATTCGTCCCATTGCGCAATGAGAACATCGGCATCTTCTTCGTTTCCCTGGACCTGGTCTCCTACGCAGATCACAAACTCTGGTTGGATATGATTGGTCTTTTCGACCGCATCTGCAAATACCGGCGGCCTGTGCTTTCCGGTTCTGTCAGCAACTATGACAAACTGGAAATTGTCAGGATCGTTGTTCATTTCCAGATGAGTCCATGGGTTTGCATCGGAAATAGTGTCCGGACTGAAATGCTCGCCCGAACAGCCGCTCATTGCCAGCAATGCTGTCGTAATAATAAGACAGCATGCAATTGTGTGTCGTTTCATTTTCAATACCCCTATCTGGGATTTTCCATATAACCTGACATTTCCCATATTAAACGGAAAAAACATATTTTTCACCTTACGATATCGATAATTTTAGAAAATTTACCCCGGCAAGGTCAAAAAAACAATTCCATGCCCGGCTTTCCTCAAAATTCCGTAAATATACGGTTCTCCAAATCTGAACACAAAAACTGTTGTAAACAGCATCCATAAGCCCTGTACTATCAAAACCTCAATTTTTTGCACGGATTTATCTGGGAAATCCGGGATAAATAAATGGAAAATCTCCGTTTCGATTTACCAGTGATATTCATAATGACAATGTAGATGCCCAATGGTTGCTTTCAAGTTATGCAAGAGCAAAGTAGTTAGCTGGACTGAAACAGCTTTGCCAATTCGGGGTAGGCATCATCAGTGTCGCCAATTTCAACTTTCAATTGAAGCAGTTGCTTTTTCAATTCCTTTGTAACTTCGGCATATTCCGGCTGTTCATATACGTTGCTCATTTCATAGGGGTCTTTTTCGAGGTCATAAAGCTCAAAGGAAGCAGGGGTTGGTCCGGGGGGTTGTTTTCCCCATCCCGAAACTTTATGCAATTGTTTGGCGTCATGTGATTCAGTGCTGTTGGCCCAGATTTCGTTACTTCGAGGATGAAGGGCTCGCCCATAGAAGAAAATCAGCTTATAGCGTTTTGTTCGGATCCCATAATGGGCTGGTACATCATGATGAGCCCGGTGCATCCAGTATCGATAGTAAGTGGCTTGCTTCCAGTCAGAGGGGGTATTGCCTTTCAAAATAGATCTGAAAGAGCGACCCTGCATTTCTTCCGGGGCCTGTGCCCCTGCAAAATCCAGGAAGGTCGGTGCAAAATCGACATTATTAATGATGTCCTCATTGACTGAATTGGATTTTATCTCTTTAGGATATCTTACTAAAAACGGCATCTTCAAAGATTCTTCAAACATCCATCGCTTATCGACATGGTCGTGTTCTCCGAGCAGCATGCCCTGGTCACCGGTATAGATGACAACAGTGTTGTCTGCCAGATTTGCCTGATCCAGATAATCCAGTAGCCGTCCGACATTGTCATTGACTGCGGCGACACAGCGAAGGTAATCTTTCAGGTATTTTTGATAAGCGGCCCGTGTCATTTCTTTTTCCGACATGCCGTTTACATCAAGCTTTCCACTGGGCCACCAGTCATTCTGCATGCGGCTGACACGGTTTCTGATTTTGTTTTTATTAGAAAGTGTAGAGCCATAGTCACGAGATCCGATGGAGCGGTCAGATTTATTTTCAAACAATGTTGGCGGTTCGGGTATGTCGACACCGTCAAAAAGATGCTCATGTCGTTCCGGAAATTCCCAAAGCCCATGTGGCGCCTTAAAGTGACACATTAAAAAAAAGGGTTTATCATCTTTGGATACTCTCTGTTCAAGCCATTTCAAGGCTTCATCGGTGATGACATCGCTGGAGTATCCTGTATGAACAGTACCGCCTTCATTGTGGTCTTTCCAGCGAATACCTTTTTCTTTGAGAAGGGGATTTAAATACAATCCCTGCCCGGGAAGCACATTGTAGTAGTCAAATCCTTTGGGTTCGGTATGAAGATGCCACTTGCCAATAACGGCTGTTTCATAGCCGGCCTTCTGAAGTTCGACGGCGACATTGGGGTGATGGTCCGGGTCCCAGTCATCAACGAGGGTATAAACACCGTTTTTATGTGAGTACTGCCCGCTTAGAATGGACGCACGGCTGGGAGTGCAGATTGAGTTAGTGCAGAAACAGTTTTTAAGCATGATCCCTTCTGTGGCAATTCGATCAATGTTGTCAGTAGGGCATATTTCCTTGAGATAGCTGCCATAGGCGGATATGGCCTGATAAGTGTGATCATCCGACATAATGAACAATATATTGGGTTGCTGTTTAGTATGGGACGCATAGACTGTTGTCGACGCGGGCAGGCATGAAAGCGAGCTGGCCGCGATGGCAGTTTTCATAAATTGACGTCGCGTAACTAGGTTCTTATACTTATGCATTTTCAGAATTCCATTTTTACAATATATAAAGAATTTCTGGGAAGAGGAAGATAATTCTGGGGTAGCTGTTGGATAACTGTTGCCTATTCATCTTTGATATAACTCATCCAATCCGGCCACTCAATCACGTGGCCGGTATTAAAATCCTTAAACCACTTCACACGCCATAATTGTTTGATGGTGATCTTATTTGCCGATTGATCAGCAAATACACAATTCAGGTTTCCATTATGGCGCTTATCAAGAACGAATCGGTGCATTCTTTTTCCAGAACTGGTGCGTCTGAGCCCCTGTGAGATCAGTTGCTCCTCCGTTTCCAGCGGCGGATCGTCTATGGTGCCTTTTGTGTAGAAGTTGTGATTGGGCTTGCCGCCTTTCCATGAACAATCCAGAAAGAGAGGTACATTAGAAGAACCGGTCACATTTGTGCTCTTTTCCCACAGGCCTGGTTCAGGATCACCTGATGAGGAAGAGGCACTCGCCCAGTTGTTAGTACCATAGCTCCCGTAATCTCCTTTGACTCTTTCAAGGTGCTGTCCATCATTTGAGAGTTTGTCATCAATGAATACTCCCCAAGACTCAAATGAACTGCCGACAATGCTTCCTTCAAACAAGGCTATTGTAGGATTCGCGGTTTTTTTTGCTGAAGGGCATACGCGTAATTTTGGATCCTGGTAGTAACTGCGGTAGATTTCAGACCATAATGCCCCTTTATGCCAGGTTGCAAATCTTTCGTCATTATCGCTGTTATAAAGACTTGTGACAAGTCCCCACTGCCGAAGGTTTGAACGGCAGGTAATCTCGCGTGCATATTCTTTGGCTTTGTTTAAGGATGGTAAAATCACAGAAAGCAGCAATGCGATGATTGCAATAACAACCAAAAGTTCAATAAGTGTAAACGCTTTCCTCATTATCGTTCCTCTCTCATTGTTACAACGTACCTAATATTGTTAATCTATTATCAACTGGATAAGTTAAAAGAACAAGCCACTTTTGTATATATTTTCCGCCAATATGCGCAAATAAAATGATCTTTTGTGTATTTTAAAAACAAGTTAATTGGTACCTTTTTCGAGATAGGTAGTGGGAATATTGCCTGAAATCCGTTTTCTGCGCAAAATGGCGAAAAAATAATGCTCAATCGGCTTCTTGGAAAGTGTATAAATATGTTATAATCAGATGCTGTTGGGGCGGTTGGCTGTATGTGCGCTCGAGTTTGTATAATTGTAGATGTGGGTATGTGTATGAGATTGTTGTCCATCTTTATGATAATAGTTGTTTTTATGGGGGCCTGCAATTATGGTTGGGCGGATGATTTTTTTATCTCTGTTTCTGGCAACGACAACAATCCCGGCACATTTGATCAACCTTGGAAGTCGGTGCAGTATGCGTTTGATCAGATAAACGCCGGCGACACTGTGTATATTCGCGGGGGGCGTTATCACGAGGCCGTCGTCGTTAACGGTCTTCAGGGAAATCCAGGAAATCATATTACGATAACTAACTACGAAGATGAAAAAGTTGTTATTGCCGGGACGATGCCAATAGCGACGAACTGGTCACAACATGACAGTCATATCTGGAAGACAACCCTTGGCGAAGATATTTGGCAGCTGTTTGTTGATGGGGATATGATGACGGCGGCTCGCTGGCCGAACATAACGAAGGACTGGGATGAGCCGGATAATTCGAACGGATTTAATCCAACGCCGGCAAGCTACTGGGATAAGGACGGAACGTGGGCACATATTACCTCCCAGAGCAGTTGGGGGCATGTCTATAATGACGATATTTTCAATAATCTGGCTGGCCTTGGGAAAAGTCTTACCGGAGCCATGATGGTTGGCTACCGTCTGTTGGTTAGCGGTAACGATGTCTTTACCGAACAGGTGACAAATCATGTTGCCGGGTCGAGCGATTTTACTCATACGACCGAGAACTTTGCGGCAACTGCAGCGCCGAGTCAGCCGGCATCGGATGCCAGGTATTACCTTGAATGTCATCTGGGGCTTCTTGATGCGCCGGGTGAGTGGTTTTATGACAAGGATACGGGCGAGCTTTATGTCTGGTTCGAAGACAGCGGGTCGCCTTCGGGCAGATATATAGAGGGCAAGAACAAGCATCATATACTGGAGCTTACCAACTGCGAGTGGTTGGACTTCAGGGGGATAGAGCTGTTTGCAGGGGCGTTCGATCTTAGCAGTACTTACGATACGACATTCGAGGGGTGCCGGTTTATGTATCCCAGTTACGGAAGGCGTATGCTTAAAATTATCAAGACCGGGATCGGTTACGTGATCCACGATGCTGCGGCTGCTTATAACCGAACGGGAGGCAGCAGAAATCCTGCGAATCTGACGTGGCGTGATTGCGAGTTTGCCAACTTCGAGGGGTGTGGGTTGTATATTCGCACATTCGGCGGTAACCTTGTCGAGAACTGCTATTTTCATAACGGTCAGATACTACAGGTTGTGTACGGCGCGGCGTCTGATCACAAGGGTGCCGGGACGACGATCAGACGTACCACGTTCCATACGCTTGGATTGAATAACGCGACGAAGAACGCCAGCAACGGCCTTTTGGAATACAACCACATTTACAACATGCATTTCGATGGGGATTTTTCTGCGTGTCAGACTTCGACGGCTTCGCAGGAGGGGACGATCCATCGTTATAACTGGATTCACGATTGCAGAGGGCGTAACGGTATTCGGTTTGACGGGGATCCTGCGGGCATTCGGGCGCAGGTTCATCATGTCGTTTCGATGCATAATATGCGGGGATTTCGTCTGAAGGGCGATCAGCATATGATTTATAATCTGACGGGATTGGGAAACAATCCGAAGAGCGATATCAATGTGGCATTCGAGAAGTTTTACGGTTACGATCCGCCGGATTGTATGGAGTATTCGTGCCGTATTATGGGGCGACGTGGAAGCGATCCCTATCATGGTAATGAAAACTCTATTGTCAGGAATATTGCCGGAAACGTGATTGATAACTGGCCTTTGGTCGCTTCCGATAATGCAGGTGTTTGGCACGGCAATGCCATCGGGCAGCAACTCAAAGACCAACTGCGCGATCCGGAAAACCTTGATTTTCGTCCGAAAGCGGGCAGTGATCTTGTTGATGCTGGTTTCGAGGTTGCTGGTATAACGGACGGTTACATCGGTTCTGCGCCGGACATCGGAGCGTATGAATACGGTGATATGAATTATTGGATTCCGGGCAGGATATTGGACAAAGCGTCGACTCCGATACCGCCGAATGAAGCGGTTGGCGTTAAAAGCGATGCCGATTTGATGTGGCTTGGGGGCAAAGACGCCGTTTCGCACAAGGTTTATTTCGGCAGCGAATCCGGCAATCTTTCATTGGTAAGCACACAGACCAACAATATGTATACACCATCCCAGTTAATCGAAGATCAGACATACTACTGGCGGGTCGATACGGTGACTTCAAGCGAAGTGATTGTAGGTGATGAGTGGTCCTTTTCGCTTGCTGCACCACCATTGGTTACGGAGACAGCCTTGTTTTATCCCGTGGCGGACAGTTATGTTGATGTGAACGAGCCGGACACAAATTATGGTGAGGATGAAGACATCGAATTAAGAACTCCCTCCGGTGGATCACTGAAGCGAGAGGGGTTTCTTAAATTTGATGTCCAGGTGGCCGGTGAAATCACTGACGCTGTTTTGCGGCTATATTCTGCCAATGTCTTGTCCGGCGGTGTGAATATTCATCCCGTGACAGATACGGTGTGGGACGAAAAGGCCATCACCTGGGACAATCAGCCGGGGATGGATCCCGCATCGATAGCATTTGCAACCCCGAGCTATGGCTGGGGTGAGTTTGATGTGTCAAGCTATATTGATGCCGATGGAATGTGGAGTTTGGGCTTGGTTCGAGGCCCCAAGGAATCAAATCGTCGTGCGAAAAGCAGGGAGAGCCAATGGCCGCCGGAACTGCTGATAAGCTATGTTCCATCAGGGCCACAGAACAATTCTCCCTATTTCCAGTCCGCCTCTTTTTCCGGTCCTTATGCTGTTATAGACACAGTGTACGATGGAGACATTTCAGGGGAAGCAAGTGATCCGGATGGGGACCCAATGACCTTTGTCAAAATCGCCGGTCCCGGATGGCTTATCATTAATTCCGATGGTGCGATGACAGGAACACCGGGTCTTGGTGATGCTGGAACGAACAGTTTTACTGTTCGCGTGTCAGACGACAAGGGGGCATTTGATGAAGGAAGCATGACAATCCAGGTCTATTTGCCGAATGCCCCTGATATCAATGGGGATGGAAAGACAGACCTTATTGATTTTTCACTATTGGCGAGGGCCTGGTTTGATGCATGTGTCGAATCGAACTGGTGTGAAGGTGCTGATCTGGACCTGAGTGGTAGTGTCGGGATAGAAGATGTTTGTGAGATGGCCGAAGCATGGCTTGATTAAGCGATTTGAAAAACACAGAGAGGAAGTGATTGATGAGATTTATTGTTATTGGTTTGATGCTGTGTTTATCCTCGGCTTTTGCGGGGGATGTATATGTTGCAACCGATGGTGATGACGGGAACAGTGGTAAATTGAATTCGCCGTATCGAACAATTGAAAAGGCTGTCAGTGAGCTTGATCCGGGCGAAACGTGTTATATCCGCGGCGGCACCTATCACGAGGAAGTCATCGGCGCATCATTGCAGGGAACAGCTGGTAACCCGATTACTATCACCAATTATGACGGGGAGCAGGTTACTCTGGATGGTTCAGAATCGCTAGCCGATCTTGGCGGCGCGACCTGGAGCGTGTATTCGGGCGATATCTACACCACCACCATTAACAAAGATATCTGGCAGTTGTGGGTTGATGGAAGAATGGCGATCACTGCTCGCTGGCCAAATGCCAACACCCATCCATGCGATCCGATCGTACCCCAGCTGAAGGCCGACGGCTATACGCCCAAGGACGGCTCTTGGTGGGACTGGGATGGCACCTGGGGACATATGATTGCTTACGATCCCAATGGAATCCTGGAAAATAGTTCTTTCTATCAAACGGTTCCCAATGTTAGCTTCGCCGGCGGATCGATTATCTTGAACTATCACTCCGAAACGACATTTTCTCGACCCATTGATTCCCATGATGCTGGCAGCAATATCATCAGGCACACGCCTGTGGTGAACCCACACGATCAAAAGCCCAATGGTCATTTCTTGGTCGAAGCGATGAGCGCGTTGGATCAGGCAGGAGAATGGTATTACGATAAGAACACCGGCGAAGTGCGGTTGTGGTGCGAAGACGGCCAAACGCCTCAGGGAAGCGATGTGCGCGGCAAGACGATTTCCTGTGCTTTGGATTTTCAAAACATTAAGTATGTTAACATTATTGGCATCGATTTCTTCGGCTGCACCATTAACTTTCCGAACGCAGGACATACAAATCTTGAAGACTGTAATTTCGACTATCCGAGCATGTATCCTCGCATGATCGGTACTCACAGTTATGCCGGAGAATCAGGAGGTTCAGCTGCGGGGCAGCCGCCTCAGTACGGCGCCACATATTTCCGCGGGGGTAATGGGGGATACAATGTGATGCGTGATTGCGTCTTTAGATATAGCGACGGTCCGATAGAAGCCAAAAACAATGACAATGCGCTATTTGAAAACTGCCTGTTTTCCCATTTTAATTTTACGGGTATGGGGCTTATGGTCATGATGGCTAACGGCAGCAGCAATGCGCTGACCGATCGTTGTACTTTTCATGTCAATGGTTCAAAGGTGATGCAAAAACATACCGGCATGAGTATTAATATGTCTCGTTCCTCCTTTTTTGGCTATCTGCAGCAGGATGGCTGCGCCTGGCAATGTGCCGGCGGAAATGGTCCCGGCGGCGGCAGCGACGGTACTGTTCGCTCTTATTTGTGGCACCATCAGGCATGGAAAACGGGCGTTCGATGGGACGGCGACGATGGAATAAACGGATCCGATCATCACGAGGTCTCGATGCTTGTTCCCGCGAGCCAGAATATCAAGGGAGATTATCACAAGGTTATCAGCAATACATCAGTCGCACTGCATGACCCCGGTCACCCGGGCATCCAACTCAGGGATCCAAACCCGGTGACGGATCCAAAAAACCAAAATAGCCATTGTTACAATAATTTGGGGGACAGCATCTCTTCAGACTCGAGCGCATATGTTCCGTTGACCTGCATCAACAGCAATAACTGGAATGGCTATGTGGACTCCACAGGCCCGACGGATATGGCCAGGGACCGATTGCGTGACCCCCTGAATCTGGACTTTCGTCCAAAACCCGGAGCCGATATCATCGACGCGGGTATTGCTTACGCTCCGATCACAAACGGATATATCGGTTCGGCACCGGATATTGGCGCATACGAGTATGGCGACACGCATTACTGGATTCCCGGTTACCAGTCTGAAAAGGCTAGTACGCCAATACCTCCGAACGGAACAATAACAGCCAACCCCAGTTGCGATCTGATGTGGTTGGCCGGAAACGAGACCGTTTCACATGATATTTACTTCGGAACAGAATCTGGCAATCTCCCCTTTCAGGGCAATCAACCGCTGCTTGATAATATCTTCGATCCGAATGCGGGTGATTTAACCGATGGACAAACATATTACTGGCGTATTGACACGGTGACATCCGGCGGCACGATTACCGGCGATGAATGGTCGTTTACTGTTAAGGAACCCTTGGAAACAGTGTATGTCGATATCGCCCCCATTGCCGATACGTATGTAAGAGACGACCAACCGACTAATAATTTCGGTTCAAGTACGGTGCTGTCGTTGGCAACACATGAAGACGGCTATGAACGGGAAGGCTACATGAAGTTTAATATCGATGTTCCCGGGACGATTATCAGTGCAATGCTTAACTTATATGCGACCGGAGCTTCTACCTCCGGTAATATCCAGGTTTACTCCATGACCGATACATCGTGGGATGAATACGGCATGACATATAACAACAAACCGCCGATTGACGGTATTTTGCTGGATCAGCAGGATATCTCTAGTCTGACTTACAGGGGATTCCATGTGACAGACGCTGTTACCGGCAATGGAATCATTTCGTTTGGACTTGACAGGGCATTTACGACCTCATATCGCGGTATCAGTTCCAGAGAAAATGCCAATCCGCCATATCTGACGATTGCCTATACCGTCTCCGGCGGTGGGGATCTGCCCCCCGAACCTCCGGCGAACCTGAGTGCAGTTGGCAGTGTCCAGCAAATCGCCTTGGATTGGGACGCTAATACCGAGCCGGATCTGGACGGTTACCAGGTTCTTCGCCGGCAGAATCCGGATGACAACTTTGCCCAGATTCATGCCGGGCTTTTGACGACTTCTTCCTATATCGATACCACAATGCTGACCAATTTGCCCTACGAATATATCGTAAAGGCTGCCGATACCGCTGGCCAGTATTCCAATCAGTCGAATGTCGAAATAGCTTATGCAAGTGATCCGGATATGAACAGCAGCGGAAAAGTTGAATTTGGCGACTTTGCCGTCATTGCTGAATTCTGGCAACTTGCCTGTTCGGTTCCGACGTGGTGCGATGGCGCGGATCTGGATTTTAGCGAAGATGTTGATCTTCAGGATATGATGTTATTCGTTCAATACTGGCTTGATTAATCAGATACTACAGAATCGAGAATAATATGATCAGATTTTTAACATAGGAGGTAAAATGAAGGTTGCAAAATTCATACTGATACTTATTGCAGTTTTAGGTGCTTTCGTTACGGGTGCCTTTGCCGCTCCGCGGCCCAACATTATTCTGTTGATGGCCGATGACATGGGTTGGGGCGATCCAAGTTATTACAGCAGCACGGTCACCTACGCGGACGGCTCTCCACACCCGGACCAGGGATGGATCAGCACGCCCACGATGGATTCGATGGCCTCAAACGGGCTGCGCTTCGACCGGTTCTACTCGGCTTCGTCGGTCTGTTCACCGACCCGCGCCAGCTGCCTGACCGGTCGTAATCCGGTCCGTGTCGGCATAGGCAACGCCAATAGCGGGCGTCTTGGATTCGATGAAACGCCGCTGTCGGTAGTTCTTTCCAATGCTGGTTATGTGTGTGGGCACTTCGGCAAATGGCATATGGGGACCATGACCACCCTGCGCAGAGATGGAAACCGGGGTGACGTCGGAAACGCAGGTGAGTACAGCGCTCCCTGGCACCATCAATATGACACCTGCTTTGCCACCGAATCTAAGGTTCCTACCTACCATCCGTATAGCGGCGGTTTGCCTTTGGCAACGAGCTTCGAGGATTCGAATTTCTACGGCACACGCTTCTGGCGGATACCGGCCAACTGGAACCAGACGTCCGGCGAAGGCGATATCGTTCCGATCGAGGAGGTCAACAACCTCATCGATGGCGACGGTTCGAAACTGCTCGTCGACCAGGCGATTCCCTTCATGCAGGATGCTGTTGCCAACAATACGCCTTTCTTTCTGGTGCTGTGGTTCCATACCCCTCACAAACCGGTTGTCGATCCCGACGGGGTGACCAGCGTGAACTCTCCCGACGCCGCAAAAGATGCCATTGAAGACCTCGACGACGCCATCGCCCGCGTGCGCAATGAACTGACATCTCTGGGTGTCCGCGGCAACACCATGTTCTGGGTAACCAGCGACAACGGCCCCGAAAACGGCGTGGACTCGTTTAACGAAAATGAAGTTGGACGTCCGATCCGGTCTGGACGCTATCGTGACCGCAAAGGAAAGTTCTACGAAGGCGGGATCATCGTGCCCGGCATCCTCGAATGGCCTGATGTCATTACTACACCTGCTTCCACCGCCATTCCAGCTGTCACGAGCGACTATTACCCGACCATCCTCGACTACCTGGAACTGAGCGTTCCGAATCAAAAACCGCTCGATGGAATCTCGCTGCGGCCGATTATCGAAGGTACCGCCACCACGCGCGTCAAGCCGATTGGATTCAAAAAGGGTAGTAAATCGGCATGGATGGACAACCAGTACAAGCTGGTCAAGGAAAGTGCCGGGTGGGAGCTCTTCGACCTGGTTAACGTTGCGCCCGGCGAGGAGCCCGAACAGACCACACTCGCCACAGCCGCCGACGTCGGCACCAAATCGCAGGCAATTCAGGACATTTACAATTCTATGCTGGCTGAATACAACGCATGGGAAACCACGATCAACCAGGACACGCCCAACATTCATGTATCTCAACCGACCGTGGTGCTAAATGCGGATGCTGAGGTTTACGATCCGTTTACGGTCACCGCTACCTTCAGTGAAGACGTCTTCCATCTTCATGCAGGAGAGTTTGTGGTTACCAATGGCGTAGCATCTAATCTCAGTGGTTCGGGTACGAGCTGGACCGTAACGATCACTCCGTCAGTGTATGGTCAGGTTACCATCACGCTGCCGGAAGGGTGCGTCATTGATGTTGACGGAAATATCAACGCGGACTCGGGTGCGTTGAGTGTTACCTATCTCGATGCTTCGGGCAACCTGGCGCCTACATTCAACAGTGATCCGGTGGTGGAAATCAATGCGACGGAGAATCAGGCCTATAGCAGTACTCTGGCAGATGACGCATCGGATGTTGAAAGCGATCCTTTGACTTTCAGCAAGACCAGCGGACCAGCATGGCTGACTGTAGCTGCCGATGGAGCCCTCAGCGGAACTCCGGATCCGGCGGACCTGGGACTCAACAGCTGGACTGTTCAGGTTTCAGACGCAACCGGCTCCGATACCACAACGCTGGAAATTACGGTGGACGCGTCAAGTGGCAACTGGACACAGATCATCTATGATGACTTTGAGGCGGGATGGGGCAACTACACACCCGGCAGCACTCAAGATGTGAAACTTTATACTGACGGTATTTATGCTCATCAGGGTAGTAACGCCGCAGACATCGAGGATAACAGTGGCGATGGTTCGGCTTTCTGGCTGACAAGTGGTGTTGATGTCGATTCACCCGCCCATACCGATATCATGGTCGAGTTCTGGTATATGGGGGTAAATATGGAATCGGGGGAGGACTTCTTCCTGGAATATTGGGACGGCTCTCAATGGCATTTGATCAAAGCCTGGGTATCTGGTGTCGATTTTGTCAACGACCAGTTCTACTTCGAATCGGTAATTATCCCGGAAGCGAATTACACATTCCCGATTGATATGAAGATCAAGTTCCGATGCGATGCCACGGGTGGCGGCGATGACGTATATATTGACGAGATCCGTATCAGCGTTTCAGATGGCACACCTGCAAACAATGCTCCGACATTTACAGTTGATCCTATCAATGAGATCGATGCTACAGAGGATGCTGCTTACTCAAGCAGCATTGCCGATGACGCCTTCGATCCGGAAGGCGATCCGATGACGTTTTCTAAGACTGGCGGTCCCGGATGGTTAACTGTTGCAGAAAACGGCGGGCTGTCGGGTACTCCGGCAAACGCTGATGTTGGCAATAATGTTTTCACGATACAGGTTGATGCCACTGGTGGGAGTGATACGGCGACTTTGAACATTACTGTATATGGAAGCGCGGATATTAACGGTGACGGTGTTTTCAACCTTGAAGACTTCGGCCTGATCGCAAGAAACTGGCAAAACGCATGCTCCGGGCCAACATGGTGCGACGGAGCAGACCTCGACATCAGTGGAACAGTAGAAATAGCCGACCTGCAAGCATTCGCAGCAAGCTGGCTAGATTAATTTCTTTATGAAACACAGGATATTTTGGCAGATGAAAAGATGCAAAATAACAATCGTATTAATGATCTTAGTATTGTTACCTGCATGTGCTTTTGCGAGGGATTATTATGTTGCCACAAGCGGCAGTGACAGCAATAACGGCACTTTTAATTCACCGTATCGAACCATTCAGAAAGCAGTCAGCGAGCTCGATCCTGGTGAGACGTGCTACATTCGCGGTGGGACTTACCACGAAGCCGTCAACATCGGTAACCTTGACGGAAGCAGTGGTAATCCTATCATATTTACGAATTACAACGGTGAGGAAGTCATAATTGACGGGTCCGAGTCTCTGTCGGATCTGGGCGGAACTAACTGGACGGTTCATCAGGGTAATATTTATAAAACAACGATCAACACAGACATCTGGCAGTTATGGGTTGACGGGCGTATGGCGATCGTTGCCCGGTGGCCTAATGTAACTGTTGGGCATCCGTGCGATCCGATCCAGCTAAAGGCTGACAACGTAACACCGGTCGACAACTCATGGTGGGATCTGAGCGGAACGTGGGGGCACATGGCATCTTCATGGGACGCTGGCGGCAATCTTACCAATGACACCGCCTACCAGGACATGGGAGCAGAAAACGTAAGTTTCGCTGGGGGTTCGATCATCCTGAACTTCCATTCCGAATCGCAATTCTCACGTCCGATCCTGACCCATACCGCAGGCACCAATGACCTGACACATACGCCGGTAATGAATCCGCATGACAAAGGCTCCGGGCATTTTCTCATCGAGCACAAAAACGCTCTGGATATGCCGGGCGAATGGTATTACGACATGAACACCGGCGAAGTCTGGCTCTGGTGCGAAGACGGGCAGACACCGCAGGGACGGGATGTGCGAGGCAAAACGATCTCTTACGGTATGCAAATGGACGGCAGCAGTTATGTCGAGATACGCGGCTTGAAATTCTTCGGCTGCACCATTACATCCTTGAATGGATTGCATATAACAATCGAAGACTGCACCTTTTCTTATCCTACGTGGTTTCGCCGCATGTTGGGCGAGCACACCTACAACGGAGAACCCACCGAAGCGAAACCGGAACCCATGGGCGAAGGCGCTGCATTTTTCAGAGGTGATAAGAATGGAACTTATTTCACCATGCGAAATTGCATCTGGGAATATTCCGATGGCATGATCGACATGCAAAACGGTTACGGCGATGTGGTTGAAAACAACCTGTTCCATCATTGGAGTTTTACCGGAATGGCTTCGATGATCTTCAAGATGAATTCCAGTGAAAACTCCATTCATACAAGGAACACATTTCACACCAATGGTTCAAAAGTCTGCGCCAAGGGGACTGATGTGGATGTCAGCTATGCGCATGCCTATCAGTTCGGCTACTTGCAGAAAGACGGTGTCGCGTTCCAGGCCGCCGGCGGCAATGGTGCCGGTGGCGGCAGTGACGGAACAGTTCGCCAATACATCTGGCATCATGATGCCTATAAAGGTGCTGTCCGCTGGGACGGCCATAACGGGATCAACGGCACCGACCATCATCTTGTTTCATGGAACGTACCTGCTTCAATGATGATCAAAGGCGATTTCCATAAAGTGATCGGCAATACCTGCGTCAATGCCTGGGACTACACCGAAAATCTGATCAAGCTTCTGACAGAAGATGGTGCGGGTGGGGAGACGATGGCTGCAAATGATGAAGCGTACAACAACCTGGCTGACAGTATGTCGTCTCAGCGAGACGGCTATGTCCCCCTGGCCGGAACCAGCCATAGCAACAACTGGAACGGATACCTGCATGACCGGGCGACCGGCGACACGGCTGACAAGCAGGTGCGCGATGTCGCCAACTGGGATTTCCGTCCAGCGGCTGGCAGTGACCTGATCGATGCGGGCATCATCTATGCTCCCATTACTGATGGATACCTGGGCTCTGCTCCGGATATAGGGGCCTACGAAGACGGCGACACTCATTACTGGATTCCGGGCTTTCAGGACGTTATTGCCCGTACACCAGTTCCCCTGAATGGGTCGACTACTGCCAAGCCTGATTGTGATCTGATGTGGCTTGCCGGCAGGGAAGCCATTTCACACGACATTTACTTCGGTACAACTTCCGGCAATCTGACCTTCCAGGGCAATCAGTCTTTGATGAACAATATCTTCGATCCGAATGCAGGTGATTTGACAGCCGGACAAACGTATTACTGGCGGATCGACACGGTCACAGCCGCCGGCACCCTGACTGGCAACGAGTGGTCCTTTACTGTCAAGGAGCCCTTAGTAATAGAATATGTCACACTCAACCCCATTGCAGACACCTATGTCCGAAACGACAAGGCAACTACCAATTATGGTGAAAGCACTCAATTATCGGTGGCAACACACACCGACGGCAGTCAACGAGAAGGCTACATGAAGTTCAACATCAATGTACCCGGAACCATCGTTAGCGCGACCCTCAACCTGTATGCCACTGGCAACTCTAACTCCGGCAGTGTACAGGTTTATACGATGAGCGATACATCGTGGGATGAATACGGCATGACGTATAACAACAAACCACCAATCGACGGTGTTTTACTGGACCAGCAGGATGTTTTCAGTCACAGTTACCAGGAATTCGATGTCACCGGCGGCTTTACCGGCAATGGGATCATTTCCTTGGGGCTTGACAGGGCGCTTGCCACTTCTTACCGTGCCGTCAGCTCAAGGGAAAATGTCAATCCGCCATACCTGGTGATTGCATATGTTTCCATCGATGACCCGGTCCCGGCTCCGGTTGCAAATGTAGCTGCTGTTGGTGGTATGCGTCAAATCTCACTGACTTGGGACACGCATCCGGAACAGGATGTGGTTGGCTACCGTGTCTACCGTCGTCAGAATCCTGATGATCCCTTTACGCAAATCCAGCCTGGCATCTTGACGGAAACGAGCTATATTGATGCCTCCATGCTGCCCCATCTGATCTATCAATATGTCGTAAAAGCAGAAGATGCGATTGGCCAATTGTCACTCAATTCCAATATCACCGCCGCATCTTCAACGGATCCGGATATTAACGGCAGTGGTAAAGTCGATCTGGGTGACTTTGCAGTTATCGCTGAAAACTGGTTAAACGCCTGCACCGGCTCGGATTGGTGCCAGAATTCGGATCTTAACCAGAGCGGCATGGTTGATCTTGTAGACATTGTACTGTTTGTACAATACTGGTTGGAATAAATATTTGAGATGAATAACTTAAATGGGAATAATGTAATGGGGAAAATACCAAGAGGATGCAATTTAATTATAGTATGCGTGCTTGTGATAATGACAACATCTGTTGATGCCTCTTTAACGGAATCATTCAGCAAGAGTGGTACGGGCATGATTCTGTTTGAAGATAAAGGACCGAGCAATGAAGATCCGGTTTTAATAGATGGCAGCGGCCTTACATGGGGTGGTTACATTAGCTTAAGCCCAAACCATGCCCATTCGTTTGAAGTCAACGCGGATGATAATACCTTGGAATTGGGCAAACGTGTCGTTCACGATGGTGCGTATATCTATACACGATTTACCGCAAATGAAGACTTGAGCGATACGACTGCGAGTATCAGGGTAACAGCGGGGGTTGCTGATAGTGTAACGGCGGCAACAGATGTGTGTGTAATGATCCGAGCGGCTGGTGAATGGTATATCTGCGATACCGGTATTGATTTGCTCGTGGACCAGAGCATAACAACAGTTAACCTTAACGGATTAACCTGGACAGCAGTCACCAATCCATCGGTCTTGGATGATAATTTCACACCTTCTAATGAGGCTCCCCTTACCTTGGGGGCCGCAGGGATTGATTTAAGTGTCGCGACGGGAAGCGGGGCGATTGCCATGGCTGATGGGGGCGGTCTTTATTTTAATGGATCGGAAAATTCTTCTGCCACATTGATTGTCTATGAAATTTCCTGGTTGGAAAGCGATGTCGTGACCAATATCCCCCCCAATGTGAATGCGGGGATTAACCAGACTTCTGACTTGGCCGTCAATAATGGCCAAGTTCAGCTTATCGGAACTGCTGATGATGGAGGGGATGGCCCCGGGCCTTTTACAACCACCTGGTCTCAAACGAGCGGGCCTGGAACTGCGGTCTTCAGTGACTACTCAATTCTCGATCCGACCGTCACATTTGATCAGACAGGTCTATATCAATTGCAATTATTGGCAAATGACGGGCTTGACGTCAGAACGGATGTTGTTCAGATCGACGTGATTGACAGTTCTCTGGGGGTGTATTATGTAGCAGTCGACGGTGACAATTCAAATCCTGGGACATTGAATCTGCCATGGGCGACGATCCAGAAAGCGGCAGATACACTGCTTGAAGGTCAGACGTGTTATATTCGTGGTGGTCGTTATTCGGATACAGTCAACATATCCAACCTGCATGGAACGGCTACGGAACCCGTCATTTTTGAAAAATATAATGGTGAAGATGTTATCCTTGAGGGCACCATTCCGATTACGTCCGGATGGACGGTTCACAGCGGCAATATTTATAAGACCACGATCTCTCAGGATGTCTGGCAGCTGTTCGTCGATGATCAGATGGTTACCGCTGCCCGCTGGCCGAACAGCTACAATGTGACCCGGCCGGACTATGGGGGCATCGGCGGCCCTGAACCGGGAAGTTTCTTTGATATGGACGGTACCCGTGCACGTCAGGCAGCAAACAGCACCTACGGCCATATGGTCAGTGATTCGGGCTATTTTGACCTGGCTGCTACGGGGAAGGATTTTTCAGGTGCGATGCTGGTTGGATTCAGGATGATCGTCAGCGGCAATGATGTGTTTTATGAACAGGTCACCAGTCACACCACCGGTTCAAATGAGTTTGACTTTACTCAGCAAACCTATGGTTCTTCGGCAACGGGAAGTATTCCTTTGGATCAGGGGCGTTACTACCTGACATCCCATCTGAACTGCTTGGACCAGCCCGGTGAGTGGTACTATGACACCAATACCGGCCGACTGTACCTGTGGACTGAGGACAGCGATGATCCCTCACTGCACCAGGTACGAGGCAAAGTCAACGAATATGTTCTCAATGTCAGCAATTCGTCTTATATTCAGTTTAGGGGGATTCGATTATTTGCGACTGCATTTGATATTAATGGTAGCGATCACATCGTATTTGACGGTGTGCGTTCGTCTTTTCCAAGTTATGCAAAGCTGATGCTGAAATCCGTCGAGGAGGCGAATACCAATATCCTGGATGATACATCGGTCGTTCCAAGCGGCAATACGATGAGAAACTGTGAGGTTGAGTATGCCGAAAGCCGCACTGTCATGATCGAATGTGCAGGCAACTTTATTGAGAACAGCTATTTCCATCATGCAACATGGGGCCGAACGAATTTCGGTGTCCTTTCGGATAAAAAAGGCGGGCAGACAACGTATCGGCGATGTACATTCAGTACATGGGGCAAGGGCAATGCATTAAAATGCGGACCTGCAACAACAATTGAATACTGCCGCGCTTTCAATGCTTACTATAATGGCGACAATTCCGGTTTCCAGATTCCCTCAGGCGGACAGGAGGGTTCAGTACTGCATCATAACTGGATTCATGATTGCCGATCTCGTAACGGTATTCGCTTTGATGGTGATCCGGCCGGTATTCGCGCGACTGTGTATCGAACCGTTTCACTGCGCAATGGCAAGGGATATCGGCTTAAGGGCGATCAGCACAACATCATGAACATCATTGGCCTTGAGAATTCACCTTCGGCGGATATCAATATCGCCTTTGATAAATTTTACGGATACGATCCTGCCGGATGTATGGAATATGAATGCCGGATTGACGGCAGACGGGGAAGTTTTCCGTTTCATGGCAATGAAAATTCTATTGTCCGAAACATTGCCGGTGATTTGATCACCAGCGATCCGATTCCTGCTGTCGTTCAGGGAGGAATATGGGAAGGCTTGGATGAAGGAAGCTTTTTGAAGGATCAATTGCGGGATCCATATAACTTTGATTTTCGCCCGGTTTCAGGGTCGGAACTGATCGACGCCGGAACTGAGACGATAGAACTTCCCGAGGTGACGAACGGATATATCGGCGTCGCGCCGGATATCGGCGCCTATGAATATGGTGAATCCAACTATTGGATACCGGGTCACCGGACAGATAAAGCCCGCACACCGGTTCCTCCGGATGGTTCAATGGCTGTTAAACCGAACGCCGATCTGATGTGGCTTGAAGGTCTGGATGCAATCTCACACGATGTTTACTTTGGAACCAATCCAAACAACCTCGTATTTCATGGAAATCAGGTGAACAACATATTCGATCCGGGGCCGCTGACCGATGGGATCATGTACTACTGGCGAATTGATACGGTAACATCCACGGGTACGGTGACGGGTGATGTATGGACACTAATGTCAAATCCGTCAACGGTGCCGGTTGTGTTCGATCCGGTGGACGATAGTTATGCAAATGCCGGCATATTGAGTCCGCAGGGAGCAGCCCCTTACTTGCAGGTCAAAGACACCAATGTAGGCTATCTGAAATTTGATGTCAGTGGCTTCAACAATCCAATCGGTTCAGCGATTTTGCGTCTGGCAACAGTATCAGATCCGAACAAACTGCCGATCAATCCGAAATTCTATTCTGTTTCTGATAATAACTGGAATGAGGAAACGCTGATCGGTTCCAATATGCCTCTTCTTATCTCTGAAATTCAAACGCTGACTGGGCCATTTGAAACGAGTACTTACTATGAGATAGATGTCTCATCAGTGGTGACGACACCCGGTGTTTATTCATTTGCCATAAAAGATACGACGGCGACAAACAAGGCCAGATGGAGTTCAAAAGAGGGCGACTATCGTCCGGAATTGATACTGACGCCATCTTCCGGACCTGATAATTACCCTCCGACCTTCGTGGGCAATACGTTTGACAAGCCAAATGCAATCAAAGGAGTGCCGTACACTGAAAGCATTGAAAATCAAGCTTCTGATCCCGAAGGAGATTCAATGGTATTCAGCAAAATCAGCGGTCCTGACTGGCTCAATGTCGATCCAGATGGCACTATCTGGGGTACACCTGGCGATGATCTTGGATCAAACACTTGGACGGTTCGCGTTGAAGATGGAATAAGTGAAGGAAGTGATGATTCGAATATGACGATATTCGTGAATAATACACCGGATATCGATGGGCTCGGAAAAGTGAATCTGGCCGATTTTGCGATCTTGGCAAGAAATTGGCTGGATCAATGTGCTTCCCCGAACTGGTGTGAAGGTGCCGATCTCGATATAAGCGGTACGGTGAATTATGATGACCTTGAAGTATTTGTACAAAGCTGGCTGGACGGCTAGTTTTGTGACGCGAGTCTTTTTTGTTTAGAGTATTTATTGAATTCATAAAGCCAACCTTTTGGCTACAAGAAGGGCTTTTCGGTTTTTTGCGCAAAAAGGCGAATAATATTACGAGGATTGGCTTTCACTAAGGCTTTTCTTTTCTGATAATGTTTAATCTTAATAGGTTGAAATCTAAGCAATTAGAGGCGACTATTATTATTGATTATTTACAAGAACGTGTTTGTTTCTGGCAATAGTAAAGAAATTCTAAGCGGTTTTAAAATAAGGTTGGATTCAAATATATCAAGGGATTATTGGTTGAGTAAAGTTGGTAAAACAAGAAGGGACTTCCTGAAATTAGCGGGTGTCTCTACTTTGTTTTGTATTTCAACTTCAGATCTTTTTGCGAAAGGTTTTTCTCCAAATCGGCCTAACATTTTGTTCATTATGGCCGATGACCAGAGTCCGGAGACCGTCGCGTGTTATAACGGGTGGTTGAAGGATTACGTACGGACTTCAAACATCGATCGGCTGGCCACGGAAGGGATGCGTTTTGAAAACTGTTTCTGTACGAATTCCCTCTGCGCTCCGAGCAGGGCTTCGATTGTGACCGGCCAGTACAGTCACAAAATCGGGGTGTATACACTTCGTGAGGACATGGATACCAAGGACAAACCGACCTCATACAGCGTCTTGAACAAGGCAGGTTATCAAACCGCTGTGTTTGGAAAATGGCATATCCATGGCGATAATAAATATGGTTTTGATGATTATGGTGTAACACTGTCTCAGGGGGCTTATTACAATCCATCACTCAGCGGCCCGGATGGAGAAAAGAAGCGCTTTTCGGGGATGCACTCCTCTGATGCTTATACCAAGGTCTGCCTTGATTGGCTCGAAGAATGTGATAAGAAAAAACCATTTTTTCTAATGTGTCATTACAAAGCCGCTCATGGTGATTGGATCTATCCTAAACGATTTGAAAAACTGTATGCCGATGTTGAAATCCCTGAACCTGTGACGCTTTTCGATGATTTTTCAAATCGTGCGCCAGATGGCATTGAAAAAAAGACTGCAACGATCCATCCGGCGCTTTCGCGGCAAATGAGCGGCCAGGGTAAAAAGCCGGGTGCCCCCAAACGAGACTGGCCGACAGGTAATCTTAACCTTTCCGGCATGAACGATAAGCAACAGCGTAAAGCGACTTTTCAGAAGTATGTAAAAGACTATATGCGATGCGTAGCAGGCATTAACGAAAATGTCGGGAAACTCATAAAGTATCTTGAAGACGAGGGGATCCTTGACAATACGATTGTCATTTACACCGCTGACCAGGGAATGTATGTTGGCGAGCATGGCTTTTATGATAAACGTCTGATGCTCGAAGAGGGACTTCAAATGCCCTTTATTATACGCTATCCCAAATTGATTAAGCCGGGTTCTGTCACAAAAGCGTTGATTAATACAACAGATTTTGCGCCGACTCTGCTTGATTTAGCGGGCCAGGCGGTTCCTTCGACGATGCAGGGTAAAAGTTTTAAAAAAGTACTTAAGGGCCAATCCGACACGCATCGCAAGTCAAGCTTTTATTCGTTTTATTCCAATGGTGTGCCTCCTCATTACGGAATACGCACTGCACAATACAAGCTTATTGTCTGGCCGGAAGCCAAACAAAAAGACCTGTTCGATCTTCATAACGACCCGCACGAGCTCAACAATGTGTATAAAGATCCCAGTTATGCATCTGTGGTGGAGGATATGGAGGCTGAATTACGGGCGGCTATAAAAGAGGTGGATATCTCAGATGAACAACTCCCTGGAAATAGAAAGCCTCTCAAAAAAGCTAAGAGCGAACAATCCAAACCAAAAAAACGAAAAAGAACGAAAAAGAAAACAAAATCAAATGATACGTGATATTTTTGGGAGAGTACTTATGATAAACAGAAGATGCTTATTAAAAGCGATTAACGTCTGCATCATTGCATGTGTGATGTTGATGAATCTCTGTATAGCAGCTCAAACTAATAAATATCCTAATATTATTTTACTGATGGCAGATGATATGGGCTGGGGCGATGTAGGTTTTAATGGTAATATGATTATTAAAACACCCAGTCTGGATACTTTAGCCGCCGCCGGCATTAAGATGAATCGATTCTTTGCCGGCGCTCCAGTTTGTTCGCCAACGCGTGGATCCTGTCTGACGGGTCGGCATCCCTACCGATACGGCATCTGGCATGCTAATAAAGGCAGGCTGCCGGTTCAGGAGGTGACCATTCCGAAAGTTCTGAGTGAGAATGGATATGCTACGGGCCACTTCGGAAAATGGCATCTTGGAATCCCGAATACTGAATACAGGGGCAAGGGCGGAGGCAAAGAAAATTATTGTTTTCCTGAGTGGTTTGGTTATGACGAGCATTTCATAACACATCATTCGGTTGCGACGTGGGATCCGTTTGGGCCGGAAGGCGAAAAAGCCAAGGATGCCGACAATCCCTATTTTCATAACGGCAAGAGAGTGCTCGAAAATATTACCGGTGATGATTCCCGGATCATCATGGATAGGGCCATCCCATTTATTGATAAGGCGGTTAAGGACCACAAGCCATTCTTTGCTGTCATCTGGTTTCATGCCCCCCATAAGCCGATTAAAGCCGGACTGAAGTATAAGGCGATGTATTCGCAATATACAGAGGAGGAGCAGGATTCTTACGGATGCATAACGGCACTGGATGATCAAGTCGGACGTCTGCATAAAGAACTCAAAACCTTGGGCGTAGAAGATAATACAATGATATGGTTTTGCAGCGATAATGGCCCGGAAAATCGCACCCCCGGAACGACCGGCGGATTACGTGCCCGAAAACGAAGTCTGTTTTCCGGCGGTGTAGGAGTGCCGGCTTTTCTGTATTGGCCCAGTCATATTAAAACCGGCAGGGTCGAAGAAATGCTTTGTTCGACGCTGGATTATCTGCCGACCATTTTTGAGGTCGTTGGTGTTAGCATGCCTGACGAGAGACCTCTGGATGGGATCAGTCTTGTTGAGGTGATTGAAGGTAAACAAAAGGAGCGTGAAAAAGCAATTCCCTTCAGGACGAATAAACATCCAAAGATTTCATTCCTAAAAGGCGATTACAAGTTTTTGACAGATGCTTTGGAGGGAAAGCAGGATGATATGCTGTTTAATATTACACAAGACAGGTCTGAAGAAAACAATGTTATTGACCAGCATCCCCAAATCGCTAAGCCGTTAAAGGCAGGAGCAAGAGAGTTTATCGCTTCAGCCAAACGAAGCCACAGCGGTGCGGACTATCATGACCCTGCCTATAAACCGGCAGAGAGTTGGTTTGCAGACGCAGAAAGCAAGAGAGTGTCCCCATCTAAAGCATCTGAATCTGATAATACAAATAAGCCAAAGAAGAAAAAACGGGCTAGTAATATAACAGAGTAGGCTGTTATATAGAATAGAAATGAAGACATAGAATTTGAGGCTATAACTATGGAATATAATTTAGACAGGCGTGATTTTCTCAAGGCCTCCGGGATTGCCCTGACTGCGATGACACCGATGACTTGCTTGGGTATGTCCAATCGGTCGTCAGAAAAAAATGCACAGCCAAACATTCTTTTTATTATGCTGGATGACTTGGGCAAAGAATGGATTCGGGCTTGCGGTAGCGAAGAGAATTTGACTCCGGTGGCTGATCAATTAGCTGCTGAAGGAATGCAATTTATAAATGCCTATTCGATGCCTCAATGTACTCCCACGCGTGTGACACTGTTGACCGGGCAGTATCCATTCAGACATGGATGGGTCAATCACTGGGATGTACCCCGATGGGGATGGGGGTGCCATTTTGATTGGAAACATAATATCAGCTTTGGCAATGTCATGAAATCGGCTGGTTATGTAACCGCCGCGACCGGCAAGTGGCAGATCAATGATTTCCGAGTTACGCCGGATGCAATGGTCAAGCACGGTTTTGATGAATACTGCATGTGGACCGGCTTTGAAAGCGGCGTCGAGGCCAGTGCCGAAAGATACTGGAACCCGTACCTTCATACGAAAGATGGCAGTAAAACATATAAGGGACGATTTGGTGAAGACGTGTGCTGTGATTTCCTCATTGACTTTATGAAACGCAATAAAGACAGGCCGATGATGATGTATTATCCCATGTCTCTGCCCCATGGCCCATTGACGACGACGCCGAATGATCCGAAGATTAATCTTAAAGATAAGCCGGCTGCTCATCGAGCCATGGTGCGATACACAGATTATTGTCTCAAGCGTCTGCTTGATGCATTAGAAGAACTTGGCATCCGCGACAACACAATTGTGATCTGGACAACCGATAACGGGACTGCCGGTAGTCTTAAAGCAAAACTGGAGGGTCGAGACGTCAAAGGCGGAAAAACAAAAACAACCGAAAACGGCATTTGCGCTCCGTTTTTTGTGAATTGTCCGGGATTGGTACCGGCGGGCGTTATAGCCGATGCCCTGACGGATTTTTCGGATATGCTGCCGACATTCGCTGAACTGGGCGGAGCCAAGATACCAAAAGATGTCGTGGTTGATGGTGTTTCAATTGCCAAAGTGATTCTGGGCAAGGAAAAGGATTCATCGCGTCAGTGGGTCATGGCGATGGGAGCCCATGGAGGGACAGTAGACCAGAGCGGGAGGGTAGTTCCGGTTCATGTGTTTCGTGACCGTGTTATCCGTGATAAACGATGGAAACTGTTTGTGGGATTGGATCGAAAAGCTGAGGGGTTATATGACCTGAAGAGTGATCCGGGTGAGACTACGAATTTAGTAAACAGTCAAGACCCTGCTGCGGTCGCCGCCCGGAAAAAGCTCATGGCGGTTCTTGAATCGATGCCTCAATTCGATGAGGCTCCAAAATACGACCGTTTGCTTGCTCAACCGTGGGATAAACAGATAAAAGACAAAGACAGACGAATTCGATAGTCTGATAACCAATTTCACTTTAGGAGAGCTTGGAATGAAAAAAGGTGGTTTATTAAGCCCAGTTATGGTGATTTTGTTGCTTTTGTCATTGTTGCCTGCTTGCTCAGTTATTGGCGCAAAGTCAAAACTCATGAACATTGTGTTGATTATGGGCGATGATGTCAGTCCGGATCTGTATGGCTGTTATGGCAATGAGCGTGTCAAGACGCCGAATATTGACCGGATGGCCCAAGAGGGCGTAATGTTCAGCACAGCATGGGCATCGGCAATATGTGCGCCCTCAAGGGCGTTGATCATGACCGGGAGATACGGTTCTACAACAGGGGTGTACCATAACAGTCTGTGGATGAAAGATACACGAAAACGCTTATTTACCGATCATGTCAGCTTTGGCAAACTGATAAAAGAAGCCGGCTATGCGACCGCTATTGCAGGCAAATGGCACTGCAGTATGACGATGCCCTATGAGGACAGTGTCGGCTTTGACGAGTACTGTTTATGGGAGGGGGCTGGTGAAATAGATAAACTCGAGGGATCTCCAAAATATGAGCGTTTGTACGATGGGGATGGAGCACACCCTCGCTATTGGCAGCCCTCGATCGTACAGAATCATAAACTGGTTAAAACCGGAGCAAATGATTTTGCCCCGGATATCTTTACGAACTTTATCTGTGATTTTATTGAAAGAAATAAGGACAAACCTTTCCTTGCTTACTATCCGATGGTGGCCCCTCATGGGACACGTGAGGGCGTCACAACGACACCTTTACGGGGCAAGGTCGGTGAGATGGGAAAACCCCAAACTCAGGAAGAAGGGCAGGCAAGGTTTGAGGCGCTGAATGAGTACATTGATGTATGCGTTGGTAAAATCATCAAAAAGGTAGAGCGGTTGGATCTTTTAGACAATACGCTGATTATTTATTGTGCCGACAATGGAACCGCCGTAACGGCCAAAAGTCGCGGAATTGAAAGGGGTTGTCATGTGCCATTTGTGGCCTGGGGTGCAGATGTCAAAAAGCGTGGGGCGACAGATGAATTAATGGATTTTTCGGATATTCTGCCGACACTGGTCGACTATGCGGGCGGGACACTGGGCGATTATGAACCTGACGGCAAGAGTTTAAAACCGTTTCTGAGCGGCCAGACCGATTCGCATCGTGAGTGGATCTACAGCTGTATCTCCACCACTCAACTTGTTCGAACGAAAGACTATTTGCTGGAAGTTATCAATCCCATGCTTGGGATGCCCCATGGCAGATTGTATTACACTGGCAGTTATCGTTTTGGCAAAGGGTATCAGTTGGTTAACGACGATCCAGAACACAAAAAAGCCAGGGATCTATTCGATGAAATCCTTGACAAAATCCCGCCCCTTATGAAGGATAACCCTTACTGGCAAACACCAAAGGGGAAGAACTTCGTCGATTATATTATGGATCCCAAGTACGCAAAGAAGCACCTGCATAACCACGAGAATTACCGATTTTATGAGGAATGATCTTAAATCCTGAACTGCCGACACACGTCTACTGCCACACGGATTAGTTATCCGTGAGGTTAATTGGGCCAATAGATGGGAGGGGGCTAACAGATATTAAAACTGATGATTAAGAGGGTTCTGAGTGGGCCCGGAAAGGGCAAGTCGCTCTCTTTGTTTACCTTTGTTCGAGTACAAATAGTTGAAAAAATGAAAACTCTTTACCGCCACAAACGAAGCGGCGACATCTTCGCCACCGAGATCGGTGAGCTCGGCAATGTCCGCTCCACCAACGGCCCGTTGTTCAGCGACGACCTGGACCCAAAGCTGCTGGATTATGATGAGTACTGGAACACCGAGGTCCAGGACAAACTCGACGATTTTGTAAGGATCACTAGAGCCGACTACAAAGAGATCCTCCGCCAGAACGGCTTCGTCACCCAGTTCAACCAGAAACATTTATTCGGATAAAGGCTCAGTAGCTATGGTCAAGTCGGAGAAGCAATGGATATGGGCGAAAGCAAAACCTTCAAAGGTTCCGGATGCCCTCAAACGAGGACTCTCTGTTAAAGCAAATGCCGTGCGGTGTAAATATTATCCAGGTATAAATCGCTACAATGTAATAAGTTAAAATCAATCCGTACGAACGTTATTGCAACATTTCTGATATTTATGTATCATTTGTAGACTTTGAAACAGGGATTGTGGACCAGACTTGACATGTATATAGATTCCTGACTTGACAGGCGACGTATTGAGTATGATATTGGGCAATTATACGCTGATTTGAACTGTTATCATGATGCTGCAGACTTTCTTACATCCTGTTCCTAAGGTGTCCTTAATCCTTCAAAAAGGTGGTTTTCGGATTCAGATGAGTAAATCGGCACTACTGGGAACCCCCTACTGCAATATCCTCAATAGGGATTCAATAACAAGGGGAGAATCGAGTCGGATTCGACATGATATGAGGGCTTTTTACCACATACACACGGATGCAGAGTTCCGTGTGTCGCTGGTTCAGGAATCACGATTATTGGGGGTGTTGGGATTGGGTGAAAATGTGAATCTGCGTCATTTTTGCGTCAGTCGCCAGTTGTAAACCACTTGTTAGTCTCTCTTAGATTCACTTGTTATTCACTTGCAAGTCTCATTTTGACGCAAAAAACCGCTTGTAACTACCTGTAAATAATAGGCTTATAGCCGGACCAAGGGACTGAAAATCCGTGTGTCGGCGGTTCAAATCCGCCCCTGCCCATTTGTTTTAACTCTTTGGCTTTCAAGCACTTACGCTTGGAAGCCATTTTTGTTTTTTGCTCAAAATAGG
>JADHXS010000063.1 GCA_016782835.1 Phycisphaerae bacterium
ATCTTAAACGCTGCCCGCGCCACCTTTTTCGGAGATTTGGTTGTTGTGCTCATCCTTGATTCTATACAAGAATAAACACGATAGCGCAAGTCTGAAATGGAAAATTTTAAAACTTTTTTGAGCTTTTCTACAGAGCATGCCTAACCTCGTTTCGTTCTCATGAAAACGCAGGCAACTGATATTGATATCGTCTATATGCGTCAATGGGCCGACAAGTTGGCTGTGCGTCAAGTTCTGGAAGATGCTATTGAGCAGACAAAATCTGCTCCATAAAAAAACGCCGGGGTTAAGACCGGCGTTGGATGTTGCAGCTTAGCGTTTCATCGGAGGACCTATCCCAGTTCAATGACCGGAACAGGCTGACTCTCGCTTTTATTTTTTCACTCCTCTGTTTTTGCGGTTCGGTTGTAGCGACCCATTGCGACGGTTCCGGTTCGAACGACGTTTTTGACGCCGTATGGCCGGCATGAATCGATAAATGCTTCAATTTTGTTCTCCGGCCCGGCGACTTCCACCATCACGAATTTTGGCCCGATGTCCACAACTTTCCCGGTAAACATTTCAATCAGGGCCAAAATTTCCGGGCGTTTTTCGGCGGTACAGGCCACGCTAATGAGCATCAGGTCGCGGGCCACCATGTCCTGACCGACGAAGTCCTGAACCTTGACGACTTCGACGATTTTGAGCAGTTGCTTGCGCACCTGCTCGACGACTTTGTCGTCGCCGACGACCACAATGGTCATCCGGCTGATACTGGGGTCGTCGGTTCGTCCCACCGCCAGCGAATCGATGTTAAAAGCACGGGCGGCAAACATTCCCGCGACATGCGCCAACACGCCGGGCTTATTCAAAACCAAAGCACTTAATATGTGTTTCATAATTTGTCTCCAATATTAAATATCAAATATTCAATATAAAAAATGTGGACGGCCCTGCGTGCCGGACTTTCTTATTTTTTATATTTGCTCTTTGATTTTTTATATTCCTTTGTTATGCCATTTCAAAGATATCCAGGCCGTCCATTTCATGCAGGCTCTTGCCGGCGGGAACCATCGGCCAGACGTTTTCTTCACGGTCCACATGGAAATCCACCACGCACGGCTGCGTTTCCGCCAGCATCTGCTGTAATGCCCCGGCAACCTGGCCCTTTTTATCAACGGTGACGCCGACACAGCCGAATGCACGGGCCAGAACGGCAAAGTCCGGGTTGACCAGCGAGCTTTGCGAATACCGCTTGCCGTAGAACAACTCCTGCCACTGGCGAACCATGCCCATGTAGCCGTTGTTAATCAGCACGACCTTAATCGGCAGCTTATACATCGCGGCGGTCGAAAGCTCGGTCAGCGTCATGTTAAAACTGCTGTCGCCGTCGATGTCGATAACCAGCTTGTCCGGACAGGCCAACTGTGCGCCAATGGCCGCGGGCAGTCCGAAGCCCATCGTTCCCAGGCCGCCGGAGGTAATCAACTGACGCGGCGTACTGTATTTATAGAACTGAGCCGACCACATCTGATGCTGGCCGACGCCGGTTGTGATAATCGCGTTGCCGGCGGTCTGGCGGTAAAGCTCTTCGATGACGTACTGGGGCTTGATGGTGTCCGTATTCTTGTCATACGTGAACGGATGCCTGGCCTTCCAGGCCGCAATGGTCTCAAACCATTCTTTTCGCGGCTTGTATTCGACTTTTTCGAGCAATGCTTTCAGGACCTGTTTGGCGTCGCCGACGACCGGGATGTCCACGCGGACATTTTTGCCGATGTTGGCCGGGTCGATGTCGATGTGGATGATTGTCGCATGCGGAGCAAAGCTCTGCAAATGACCGGTTACCCTGTCTTCAAATCGTGCACCGACCGAAATCAGCAAATCTGCGTGCTGAACGGCATAGTTGGCATAGGCCGAACCGTGCATGCCAAGCATGTCCAGCGATTCAGGGCGATTTTGGTCATACACTCCCATGCCCATCAGCGTTGTTGTAACGGGGATATTGGCTTTCTGTGCCAACGCCCGCAGTTCTTCGGAAGCTCCGGAGATAATCACGCCGCCGCCGACATACAAAACGGGCTTTTTCGATTCATTGATTGCCGCCGCGGCTGTTGTAATCTGGCGGGCATGACCCTGGGGACGATTCTTAAAGCCCGGCAGGTCAATCTCGCCTTTCGGCGGGATGGGGCACTCGGCAATCTGCATGTCCACCGGGATATCGACCAAAACCGGTCCGGGGCGACCCGTTGAGGCGATATAAAACGCCTCGCGGATCGATTGAGCCAGCTCGTTCGGATTTTTGATAATCATATTGTGCTTGGTGACGGGGCGGGTGATGCCCGTGGTGTCCGCTTCCTGGAAGGCGTCGTTGCCAATCAGGGACGTGCGGACCTGCCCGGTAATCGCGACGATGGGAATCGAATCCATCATCGCCGTAGCCAGTCCCGTAGTCAGGTTGGTTGCACCGGGACCGCTGGTGGCGATGACCACGCCGGTCTTACCCGTAGCGCGGGCGTAGGCATCCGCCATGTGGCAGCCGCCCTGTTCGTGCCGCGGGATGATGAATTTGATGGGCGCATCATATAATTTGTCGAAGAGAGGTAAAACCACGCCGCCGAGGTAGCCGAACATGACTTCGACGCCCTGTTCGACGAGCATGTCAACGATGACCTGTGAGCCGGGCTTATAAACGGTTTCGCCTGATTGTTTTGAATTCTGACTCATGTGAAACTCCCGTAACTTATTTTCCATTATAGGGTTATCATCCAATTCTTTCCTGACAGCACCGGCTGCCGCCTGGTAATTGCGTCTGAAAATGGCGTCAAAAAGCGGCATAACGGCCGCACCTGTGTAGCCGAAAACCGTGTCCACACCATGCTCGGTGAGCATATCGACAATGACTTCACTTCCGGTTTTGGTAAAGATAGGGGATGGCGCAGGGGGAACCTGCGTAAAGGCTTGTGTTTCCATAATTGTCTGACGATCCTGTTAAACATCTCGTTATTCCAGTGTTTGCAGGGTTTTAGGGCAATTATCGATAGGACCGACCCGACCGCACCGAGCGATTCGGACCTGCCATATCGGGATATGCTGCCCCGATACTGCAACACTCAAACCACAATCTTCACTTGTGCCAGGGACGCGAAAACGCGTTTGCTTACATCTCGCGTCAGAGCATAAGAACTATTACTATACGGTTATTATCAGCAGAAGTCAATAATGACTTGAGAAATTTCAACAATTTGGTGTGATTCTTGACAAACATGACAAAATTAGTGGTATTGACTTTTGAAGCCGGGGAGGATATTCTATCGGAGCTTTTTGTGTGTGCGGAGTGATATTATACGGCTGGAATGGTCGGAGAATAAACCTGTATGGAATCATCGGACATTGCGCCGCCGGCTGCGGCGGTCAATCCCTGCATCACCTGCGGGGCGTGCTGTGCCTATTATCGAGCCTCGTTTTACTGGGCCGAGACCGATGCGTCCGCGGACGGCACCGTCCCGGCGGCCATGACGGAGAAACTCAACGACTTCCGCGCCGTCATGCGCGGCACCAACCAACCCAACCCGCGCTGTATTGCACTGCTCGGCCAAATCGGGCAAAGTGTTCGGTGCAGTGTTTATGAGCTTCGCGCGTCGGTTTGCCGGGATTTCAAGATGTCCTGGGAAGACGGCGTCGCAAACGGGCGCTGCGACAAGGCCCGCGCGGTATGGGGTCTGGGTCGGTTAGAGCCGCCGGCGATTGTCCCGGCCCGCGACCCGGAAACTCCCGATGATATTGACCCGCCGTGCCGTCCTACGGTTCCATATGCTGCGTAAATCTCTGAATGGCGATTGACAGGTGGCAATTGCTTGCAATTTCTCCATCATTATGCGATACTCTCGGCGATTTGGAATAATATGATTTTTGCCTGATAATGATGGAGTCATCATGGGACTGTTTAGCAAGACTGTTGCCTATTTAAAAGAGCATCTGGGCAGGACCCGCCAGAAAATCGCTTCGTCTTTGTCGGCGGTGCTGACGCTGGGCCGGGATATCGACGACGACCTGCTGGGGCAGCTTGAGGAGACGCTCATCAGCGACGATATCGGTGTTGAAACGACCACGCGGCTTATTGAAGACTTACGCGCGGCTTATAAAAAGGGGGACATCAAGAAAACCGATGATGTGTTGCCGTTTTTGAAAGAGCAGATGAAAAGCTGCTGGCCCGAACGCGACCGACAACTCAATACCGCCGAAAGCGGTCCGACGGTGATTTTGGTGGCGGGCATCAACGGCTCCGGCAAGACCACCAGCATTGCCAAACTGGCCTATATCCTTAATAAAAGCGGCAAAAAAGTCATTGTCGCTGCCTGTGACACCTTCCGCGCCGCGGCGGTGGAGCAATTAACCATCTGGTCGGAGCGTATTGGCGTTCAGATCGTTAAGCACAAATCCGGTGCCGACCCGGCGGCGGTGGCCTACGATGCCTGCCAGGCGGCGGTGGCGCGAGATGTTGACTATTTGATTCTCGATACAGCCGGGCGGCTGCACACGCAAAAGCATTTGATGGAAGAACTTACGAAAATTCGCAATGTCATCACCAAGCACATTCCCGACGCTCCGCACGAGGTGATTTTGGTGGTGGACGGCACGACCGGGCAGAATGCCATCATGCAGGCGAAAATCTTCACGCAGGCGATCAATGTGACGGGGATTTTTCTGGCAAAGCTGGACGGCACGGCCCGCGGCGGTATTGTCATTGCCATTAAGGACATGCTGGACATTCCGGTCAAGTTTGTCGGGTTAGGTGAAACGCCGGAGGATATCGCCGAGTTCGACCCGGAAGAATTTGTCGAGGCGCTGTTTAATTGAGCCCCAATAGTTTTTCACAGTCGGGCTGTTATAAGTCTTGACAGGGCTATTGATTGGATTATAATACGCTATTCTAAGCATTTTGAGATTTTAAATAAGGATGTGATGATGATTGACGTAGGGAAAGTAAGTCGTGCATTCGCATAGTGTTACAGCGTTTTTAGCGGACAATTGGCCGCTGCGCTGCCGGCTGCTTTTGAATGATAGACGCTCTTCAGGGACTTTGCAGAACAGGTATTTTGCGGAGGGTATCATGGGCTGAGGTTCGGACAAATTTTGTTCAACCCGGTTCGGTGAGATATTTCCGAGCCTGTTTGTGTTCTGTGTAAGTCGAAGTGGCAACCTGAAGGTTTCCACTTTTTTTATTTGGTGCAAAGGAAAAGGACAAGATGAATCAAGAATTGATCAGGATCATTGAGAATATTGCCCGCGATAAGAATATTGATAAAGAATCAATTTTCCAGGACCTGGAGTCTGCGATGGTCTCTGCGGCCCGCAAGCATTTTGGTGTCCAGCACAATACGGAGGTGGAAGTTTCGGTCCATATTGATCGCACCACGGGCGATATTCGCGCATTTAAGGATGAGGTCGAGATCGATATTCGCCAGCTTGGCCGCATTCCCGCTCAGACCGCCAAGCAGGTCATGATTCAAAAAATCAAAGCCGATGAACGTGACAGTATTTTTGCCGAATATGTCCAGCGCAAAGGAGAGATCGTCAACGGTATCGCCGGACGGTTTGAGGGTGGAACGCTGGTGGTGAATCTTGAAAATCGTGTCGAAGCCATTATGCCCAAATCCGAACAGATTACCGGTGCCAGTCACCATCCGGGCGAGCGTGTCCGGGCGATGATTCTGGACGTGCGGGAATCGGCCAGCCAGATTAAGATTATCCTGTCACGCACGCACCCGGATTTTATCCGCAAACTGTTCGATCAGGAAGTGCCCGAAGTGGCCGAGGGGATTATTGAAATCAAATCGCTGTCGCGTGAAGCGGGCTATCGCACCAAGATTGCCGTCGATACCATCGACGACAAAGTAGATCCGGTGGGCGCATGTGTGGGTGTTCGCGGCAGTCGGATTCGTAATATTGTCGATGAGCTCGGCGGGGAGAAAATCGATATCGTCCGCTGGAGCGACTCGTCACAGGTGCTGATTGCCAATGCGTTGATGCCAGCCAAGGTCAGCGAGATTGCGATTTGTTTTGAACTGGGGCGGGCCACTGTTGTGGTGACCGAAGACCAGTTGAGCCTGGCGATTGGCAAGCACGGTCAAAATGTTCGTCTGGCGGCCCGCCTGACCGGTTGGGATATCGATATTCTCACGCCGAATGAATATAACAGGGAAGTTGACCGTCTGGCCGGATGTCTGAAAGGGGTTGAAGGTCTGGATGAAAACTTTGTGGATAAGCTGCTGGCATTGGGAATCATTTCGGTGCTGGATCTGGAAGAAGTGGGAATGGATCCGTTGATTGAAGAACTGGATGTTCCCGAAGCACAGGCGGGTGGCATTATTAAAGCCGCCGAAGAGGCCGCCAAGAAGGCCGCCGCTGAAGACAGTGCCACCCAAGCCAAAAGTTTATTGCAGGAAGAGCAAAAAAAAGAGTAATGAGCAGCACCGTTGTGTCGGGCAGATTGCTAAAATAATATTTAACGGGAGACGGTTTTGGCTAAAGCAACTACACGCGTCCATTTACTGGCCAAGGAATTAGGCGTCAAGAGCAAGGCCATTATTGAAAAGTGTCAGGCGGAAAATCTGGACCAGATTAAAAATCACATGTCCACGATCTCCGCGGGTCTTGCCGCGACCATTCGTGAATGGTTCAGTGAAGGCGAACATGCGACCACCGTTGAAGTGAGCAAACGTGTCGATCTCAAAAAAGTTCGGGTTAAACGAAAGAAAAAGGAGCCCGCCCCCGAACCGGCTCAAGCTCCTGTAGAAAAAGCCGCCGAACAAAAAGCTCCGACGGAACAGGTAGAATCTGCGGAAGAACTCAAAACCGAGAAACAGCCCCCGGCCGAAGAAAAGAAGGAGCCGGGAATTGTCGAACAGCCCAAAGCGGCGTCCCCCGTGAAGGAAAAGAAAAAACCCGAACCGGTTAAGCCCGCCGGTCCGATGCTGGAAAAGCCCAAACCGGCGGTGTTGTCGGGGCCCACAGTTGTTCGGGTTGAAAAAATCGAGCATGAAATTCGGCCAAAACGCCGAAAACCTTCGCGTCCTCGCCATGATGAGCCGATCACGGAACCTTTGGTCGTGCCTGATGAAATTTCCGTTAAAGGTAAAAAAGCCGGGAAAACAAAAACGCATGGCCGGAAGAAAGAGGCCGTAGTCGAGGACGGTCGACCTCGCGGCAGCATTAAACGGATGCGGGCCCGTGATGTTGAGGAACGACAAGCCCGCCTGGCGGCCGCGCGCGGTGAAACACTGCGTTCCAAACCCTCTCGGCGGATTGAAAGCAGAAAAGCCGAGGATGCTGCACCGGTCGAGCGTCCGGAAAGGGCGACGATTGCCGAACCGATCACCGTTAAAGATTTATCATCGGTACTGGCCGTCAAAGTCAGCGATATTATTACCAAGCTGATGCATCAGGGAGTGATGGCGACCGCCAACCATGTGATTGGGACGGATGTGGCAGAGCTGGTGGCGATGGAGTACAGTACGGAACTGGTCGTCGAACATAAAAAGAATTTGCTGGAAGAGATCGAGCAGGAGTTCAGCCGTCGTCCGCACGACCATCCAGCCAAACGGCCTCCAGTGGTCACGATGCTGGGACATGTTGACCACGGTAAAACCAGTTTATTGGACAAAATTCGCAAAAGCAGTGTTGCAGCCGGTGAGGCCGGCGGGATTACACAGCATATTGGTGCCTACCAGGTCGAGCTAAACGGCAAGAAAGTTACCTTCCTGGATACGCCGGGGCACGAAGCGTTTACGGCCATGCGTGCGCGGGGCGCCAACATGACGGATATCGTTGTGCTGGTCATTGCCGCTGACGATGGGGTGATGCCGCAGACAGTCGAAGCTATTCACCACGCCAAAGCGGCGAATGTTTCGATTATTGTTGCCCTGAATAAAATCGATCTTCCGGGCGTGGATATCAATCGTATTTACGGGGAGCTTGCCGAGCATGAATTGACACCGACCGAATGGAGCGGCAACACGGAAATTGTCAAGACCAGCGCGATAACCGGACAGGGGATTGAAGAGCTGATCGAGCATCTGGATTATCTTGCGGAACTGAATGATTATCAGGCGGACCCAATGGTGAGAGCCAGCGGCTGGGTGGTTGAGGCCAAAATGTCCCAGACCAAAGGTCCGGTCGCGACGGTCCTTGTGAAAGAAGGTTCGTTGAATAAAGGTGATGCTGTTCTGGCCGGAGGTGCTTACGGCCGCGTGCGGACCATGACGGACAGCCGCGGGAAGAGTGTGAAAAATGCTTCCCCGTCTATGCCGGTGGAAATTACAGGTTTGGACAGTGTTCCTGCGGCAGGCGACCATTTTTACTGCCTGGAAGATACGAACAAAGCTAAACAGGCAGCCGATGAAATCAAGAGCGCCAGCCGGGAAGAGACTCTTACCCGGCGTTCACAGATTACGCTGGACAACCTGTTCTCTCAGATCGAGGCCGGGAATGTCAAGGAATTGAACCTGATTGTCAAGGCCGACGTGCAGGGTTCTGTGGATGTATTGATAAAGTATCTGACAGAGCTTAGTACGGATGAAGTCAAGGTTAAAATTATCCATGCGGCCGTTGGCGGGATCAGTGAAGGAGATGTTGTTTTGGCCGAAGCTTCTTCGGCGATTGTCATCGGGTTTAATGTGGTGCCGGATGAACGTGTTCGCCAGATTGCGGACAGTCGGAAAGTGGATATTCGATTGTATAGTGTGATTTATCGCATTACCGAAGACCTCCAAGCGGCCATGACAGGTTTGCTTGAGCCGGAGTTTGAGGAAAAGATTTTGGGTCGTCTGGTTGTTCGAAATACGTTCAAGGTTTCCGGTCTGGGAACGATTGCCGGTTGCTATGTTTCCAGCGGACTTGTGAATAAAAATGCATCGCTGAAACTGATTCGGGACAATATTGTCATCAAGGATAAATGTGTAATCGAATCGCTGAAGCACTTCAAGGACGATACTCGAGAAGTTAAAACCGGACTGGAATGCGGTATCAAGATCGCCGGTTTTGATGATGTTAAAATCGGTGACGAGTTTGAGGCTTATGAAATTGTTGAGGTTGCCCGCTCGCTGTAGCAGGCGTTATTAGTGAGCTAAGGGGAACATAATGCCTTCCAGACGACAGCAAAAAATGGCGCGGGTGATTAAAGAATCGGTCAGTCGAACGATTCAACTGCGGCTTAGCGACCCGCGTATTACCGGATTGGTAAGTATAACAGAAGTGGATATTTCGCCGGATTCGAAGAACGCAACCGTTTTTTTGAGTATTTTGGCGCCGGATGAAAAAAGTCAGAATCGGTCGTTTACGGCAATCTGTCATGCGGCCGGACATATTCAGGCTCAATTAGGGCATGACTTGACCGGGCGAACCTGTCCTCATCTGCTTTTTAAGCGAGATGAGAAAGTCAAAAAAACACTGGAAACGCTTCGCCTGATTGAACAGGTCCAGCAGGAATATACCGAGCATCCTCTGGTGGATGAGTCGGCAGAACCTATAGAGAAAGATTGATTCGGTGAGTCTATGAAAGACAGTAAAGATTACAGCCCAAAAATTACGAAGCTCTTTCGTTCGTTGAAACGCAAGCACGGCAAAGTCGAAATGCCGACGTATACGGATCCGGTGGAGGCGATCGTGGATGCGCTGGTGTCTGAATGCATGTCGCGGTCGGCAGCGGCTCGAACCGCCAAACGAATGAAGGCCCATTTCCTGGATTTAAATGATTTACGGGTTTCCCGGAAGGAGGAGATTCTGGATGTGTTTGGCGATAACTCGGAAAATGCTGAAAAAAGTGCGGCCGCGATAACGCAGGTGCTCAATGTCTTGTTTGAAAAACAAAACAAGGTGACGCTGGAAGCACTTCGCCATGAAGGCAAGCGTCAGGCGAAAAAGGAACTGGAAGAGATTCCGGGCATTACACCCTTTGCGGTCGGTTATTGTTTTTTGACGGCGCTGGAGGGTCACGCGATCCCGCTGAATGCGGCGATACTTGGCTATCTAAGGGACAACGAACTGGTGCATCCGGAGGCAAGCGACCATGATATCGCCGGTTTCCTTGAGCGTCAAATTTCCGCCTCGGATGCTCATACCTTTTACGCTCTTGTGAGGGATGAGGCGGAACAGGAAAAAACGGCTGCGAAAAAGAAAATCGGGGCGAAACGGGCTGCATCGACAACGAAAAAACCAACGCCCCGGAAAAAAACGGCAACCCCAAAAACAACCCCAAAGAAAGCAACGAAAAAGACACAAGTAAAAAAGAAGTAATGATTTGTACGAAGGGAAATGTTTTGTCTGAGAACGTGTTAAAATTAGGTATCCCGAAAGGGAGTTTACAAAGCGCAACGTTTGATCTTTTCGAAAAAGCCGGATTCAATGTTTTCGGGTACGAGCGGAGTTATTTTCCGCGGATTGATGATCCCCAGATTCAATTGATCATGCTGCGGGCCCAGGAAATGAGCCGGTATGTCGAAGACGGTGTTCTGGACGCCGGATTTACCGGATATGACTGGATTCAGGAAAACAATTCCGACGTTCATGAAGTGTGCGAATTGCAGTACAGCAAAGCGACGTCGAATCCTGCACGATGGGTTTTGGCCGTGCCCAATGAGTCCGGGATTAAAAAGCCCGAAGAGCTGGAGGGAGGGATTATCGCGACCGAGCTGGTCAACGCAACCCGCCGATACTTTGAAGAGAAAGGCATCAAGGTGAAGGTCGAGTTTAGCTGGGGCGCGACCGAGGTTAAGGCCCGTCTGGTCAACGGCATTGTTGAATTAACGGAAACCGGTTCCTCGCTGCGTGCCAACAACCTTAAGATTATTGATACACTGATGACCTCGACCACCCGCTTTATTGCTAATAAAACGTCCTGGAAAGATTCGTTCAAGAAGCAGAAGATCGAAAGCATTGCTATCCTGCTGAATGCGGCCATCGATGCCAAAACACGGGTGGGTCTGAAGATGAACGTTAAAAAGGGCGCCCTTGAAACGATCCTGAAACTATTGCCGTCGGAAAAAAGTCCGACGATTTCGTCCTTAGCGGATTCGGATTATGTTGCGGTGGAAATTATTGTGGAAGAATGTGTGGAACGTGAGCTCATCCCGCAGCTCAAACGTGCAGGCGCTTCGGGAATCTTTACTTATGCGCTGAATAAAGTGATTCATTAACGACTGTGTTATCAACCTATTTAAAGGGTGACAAATTATGTCAGGACATTCCCATTGGGCGGGGATCAAACATAAAAAAGCCGCCAACGATGCGAAGCGCGGTAAAGTCTGGAGCAAGCTGGCTCGTATAATTATTGTTGCTGCCAAGGCCGGCGGTGGTGACCCGGCTCAAAACCTGACGCTGCGCTATGCGATTGATAAAGCCAAAGCGGCGAACATGCCCAAGGATACCATCGAAAAAGCCATCAAAAAGGGCACGGGTGAACTGGGCAACATCACTTACGAAGAAGTGCTTTATGAAGGGTATGCGCCCGGGGGGGTGGCGATTATGATCGAAGGGCTGACAGACAATCGCAACCGGACGGCACCCGAAATTAAGAAAATCTTTGAAAAACGCGGCGGGGCACTGGGAGCCAGTGGATGTGTTAACTGGATGTTCAAGAACAAGGGGTTCATTACGGTCAAGACCGATGTGATCAATGAGGATGCGCTGATGGATATTGCCTTGTCGGCGGGGGCTGAGGATATGGAAAACACCGGGGAGCTTTATGAAATTACCTGCCCGCCGGATGCATATCATGAATTAAAGACGGCGCTGGAAGAAAAACAGATTCCCGTCGATTCGGCGCAAGTTTCGATGATTCCGGATACAACGGTTGCCGTTAAGAATGCGGAGACGGCGCGAAAAATCCTGAATCTTATGGAAGAATTTGAGGACCATGACGATGTGCAGGAAGTCTATGCCAACTTCGATATCCCGGATGAGATCCTTCAGAAAATTCAATAATAATAACGTGATGACGCCGCCAGCGGTCCAACAGTAATTCTCCAAAGGCGAAACGGATTTGAAGTCGTTTCGCCTTCTTTATTGCGGTTTCATCAAAATGCCAGCAAGAGAAACTCTACCGCATAATCAACCAAAGTTGTATTTTATTCATCAAAACAAATATCGTGAGTGAAATTAATGGATTCGCCGTGATAGGTAAATAGAGAAAGATATCTCAAATCATCCACGGAAAGGTATTGACCGATTTGTTTTTTTAAGTCCTTGGACAATATTTTTCTCCGCTCAAATTGAAGGAAATCACTTTGATCATACAATTTATTATTTGAAATAAGAAAAATATCGATCGCAACGAAACTTTTGTTGATCTGTGAAATTTTTAACGGAAAGAAAGCCTTGTCTGTTTTAAAGCTAATCAGCAGTGGGTTAGAAATTCCCTGTTTAAGATCAAGCATTATCTGGCCGATTTCTTCAAACCCGTTTTTCAAAATCTCCAAATCTGCTTCTGGCTGAGGCTCTTTTCTGCGGATTTTATTGTAATCATTTTCCGTGATATAGCGATCCCAAGAAGTTTTGTAAAATTCATTCTGGAGAGCATTCTCGATAATCTGAACCGAAACGGAGCCGTTATAGTATGGATATTTTGCTTCTTTTGTGGTTAATTGATCCAAATAATCATAATATCCATGCTTCTTTAGCATATTGATTTGCTGGCTATGCTGATTCGCTAAGTCCAGTTTGACTGCAATAAAGAAAAAATTGTCATTTGTGTAGTCTTTCAGTATGTGCTCGGCTCTGGCCGGAATCTTGAAATTATTTTGTTGCAGCCAGTCATATAATGCGTCAGATTGTGATGCTTTCAATATGACGATATCAAAAATGTCAAGCTCTTTTGCTTCGATCACCTCAACAGCGGCGGATTTATATTGCACCGATGAGGCACAGCCGAAACCAAATGAAGATTTGTGAGGACGAAGAAATTGGTTGAGTATATAAAAGACTTCGATTTCGGAGAGTTCCACTTCAGGTTTTTCTGTAGATTTGATGGGGATAACCCACCCGAAATCCCCTAATCGTTGTGACTGTATTTTAGTTGCAATGATCATCTTTTCTTCGCCATTCGTCCATGAAATAACAGCTTTTTGACTAGGGGCAGCTACATAATATTCAGGACCGGGTGCAAAAGCGCATCCATCGGCAAAGATGTGATTATTGGAGAAATAAATAATAAGTGATAATAATAAAATCTTTTTCATAATTAACCCTTTAATTTATGTAAAGATTGCGATCTTCTATTGTCCGGTATTCTAAGGTTTGTTTAAGTTGTTATCAATCTTTTTATTGAAGTTTCACGGGGTTCAGTTTATGATAATGGTTATGGAGCAGATTGCTAAGCAGGTTATTTTTAAGGGACGTGTGCAGGGGGTGGGCTTTCGCTATACCACGCATCGTATTGGGCGCCAGTATGACCTGAGCGGTTATGTCCGCAATTTGCCCGATAGTTCGGTCGAAGCTGTTTTTCAGGGCACCGGCGCGAATATTCAGGCCTGCATGGATGACATTCAGGACACTTTCAGCGGGTATATCCGCGACATAAAATCCACCGACCAGCCGGTCAACCCGGAATATCATGATTTCAAAATCGCTTTTTAACACCGTGTTCGTCACGTTGTAAAGCCTCTGTTTTTTCTTTGCATCCGCAGATTGCCGTCAATAAAACCATCAGACAGAATATATTTCGCGTCAAAATTTTTTTCATGAAGACTGCTCTCCGTTCTTTTTTAACGATGCTTCCCATTCGCCGATATGCCCCAGGCGGTTGATGATGTCCAAATGCTGGGTGCAGGCGGTTTCGCAGCGGCCGCATTGGACACAGTCGGCTGCATTGGCATGACGGTCGGCGATCACGCCCCATTCCCACTCAACGGCCAGGTCCTTGGTCATCTCCGTATCCGTTTTGTTGAGCATGAGTTGATTGTTATAAAACTGCATGAACGAAGCAATCGGGATATCGACCGGGCAGTGTCCCATGCAGTATCCGCAGCCGGTGCAGAGCTTGTCCATATTATTCGTAACATGGCTGCGAAGGCGTTCGATGTCTTCTTCGGTGAATGGTTTGGCATTGTCGGCGACTTTGCAGGCGGTCTCGATATGGTCTTTCGTTGTAAATCCGTTCAATGTCACAGTAATCTGCGGGCAACTGATACAGAACCGCAGGGCCGCTTCGGTGGGTGTTTCGTTTTCGCCGGCGAGGAACGACAAGAAATCTTCGTTCTGCGGAATAATGCCGCCGGCCAGCGGGTTCATCGCTACGACCCCAAGGCCCAATTTGTGTGCGGCCTGCACGCCGTCCCAACGATACAGGAAGTTGAGGATATTGACGCCCAGCAGCACGCCTTCAAATTCATTTTTGCTGACCAAATTCTCCACCTCCGGCCCGCGCAGGTGTGTGGAGACGACAATGTGTTTGATTTTGCCCTGTTCTTTGCATTTGAGCAGTCCTTCGTATTGCCCGCCGGGCTTGGTTGCCAGTTCATATTCACTCCAGCGGCGAATACACCAGACGTGATAAAAGTCAATGGTGTCGGTGTTCAGCCGTTTGAGCGATGTTTCCACCGCCTCTTGTGCTTTTTCGGCGGTGTCGAATTTTTCCGGCATGCCCTTGGTCGAGACGTAAAACCGGTCACGCTTGTCGGCCATCTGTTTGATGGCGATGCCGAAGATATCCTCGCTTTTATCGTCGCAGTAACCCGGCGCCGTGTCGAGATAGTTAATGCCATGGTCGACGGCATAGTGGAGCAGTTTGGCATTTTCTTCATTGGACTGCTTGGTATCAAACCGCATCCCGCCGAACCCGACCGCACTGACATTCAATCCCGTTTTGCCATAAGATTTATAAATCATTGCTTCTCCATTGTTCGTATTTTAGTCTGCCGGGACGCAGCGACCCTGCGCCCAGTCGTAGAGTTCCTGTACATGTTCGGCCATTGTAACGGAAATCGGCGGGGAGGCCTGTGTGCATTTTATCAGCAGTTCGGTATCCAAGTCTATGCCGCCTTCAAAGGCTTCATGCAGGGCGCTGAGCACGGCCTGTTCGATTTCGGCACCGCTGTAACCGTCGGACATTTTGGCGAGCTTGTCCATGTCAAATTTTTGCGGGTCGCGTTTACGCTTGGTAAGATGAATTTTAAAGATGGCCTTGCGGGCTTCGGCGCCGGGCAGACTCACAAAGAAAATTTCATCGAAGCGTCCTTTTCGCAGCAATTCGGGCGGCAGCGCCTGAATTATAGTTAATCCACCAGCTCTGCTGGTGAGAATTGAAAAGGCTCCGCCGTGACGAGCGTTTTTATTGCTTTTGACTACTTTCTGCGGTAGGATGTCGAAAAACGAGTTTTTCAGCACCTACCGCTGAAAGTAA
>JADHXS010000064.1 GCA_016782835.1 Phycisphaerae bacterium
CCCTGTGTCCTATGTATCTCGGCGTACGGGTCGTATTGGCCAAATCCATCGAGCGCATTCACAAGGCCAACCTGATTAACTTCTGCATCGTCCCCATCGAATTTGACAACCCGGCCGATTACAAAAAGATTAAAACCGACGACCAAATTGAGATACCGAATCTGCTTGACGCGATTGAAGATAAGGATTCCGTTAAACTGATCGATAAAACCAGTGGATTCGAATTCACAGGTAAGCTGACATTGTCGACACGCGACCGCGATATCCTGTTGGCGGGTGGATTATTGGCGTATACCAAAAAGACCGCGAAACGATGACCAACAATCGAAAAATAATTACCGTTTTCGGGACCAGCAAAGCACAGCCGGGGGATTCGGTTTTTGTGCTGGCTGAAACAGTGGGCCGGTTGCTGGCGGAAAACGGTTTCTGCCTTGTTAACGGCGGCTACGGCGGAACGATGCTGGCCGCAGCCAAAGGGGCTGCCGAATCAGGTGGTAGGGTTCTCGGTGTGACCTGTCGGGTCTTTAAACACGGCAAAGCCAATGAATACGTCACCGAGGAAATTCAAACCGATTCGCTGGCGGAACGGTTGGCCAAACTGGTCGATTTGGGGCAGGCATATCTGGTACTGCCCGGCGGCACGGGTACCCTGCTGGAATTGGCGGATGTATGGGAACACAAAAATAAAGGTTTCTCAAACGCCGACAAACCGATTATACTGGTGGGGAACTTCTGGCAGCCGCTGTTGGGCATGATGGCCGCTGCGGACGTTGACAGTGTGTTACACGTTGAATGTGCTGAAACCGCCGAAGATGCGGTTGAACTGTTGAAAACAAGTTTGGATATCGTCCCATGAAAAATACAAGACAAATTGTTGTGCTGGCAGCCGTTGTGAGCCTGTTGTCATTTGCTTCGGCGGCCAAACCGATTATCGAAGAAGGCTTTTTGCTCGACGGTGTCGCGGGGATTGTTCGCAAAGTCGATAAGGTCGATGTATGGAACTTCATCCCGGAAGCAGACATTATTGCCGGTGAAAAAACATGGGCGGCTGAAAGTCCGCTGAGCCTTTTGCCCTGTTCGGTTCTCGAACAAATTACCGGTCTGGCCGGAGACGATAACGAAATCCATGTTCGCCTGTGGGGATTGTTCACGGAGTACAATCAGAATAACTATCTCTACAGTATCTATTTTTTGCCTATCCAGGAGGATGTCGAACTTAAACCCGCTAAGCCGGATATCCAGGAAACGCAAAATGACAACACCGAAACCACAGAAGAGTCTGTTGAAGAGGAAGAGTCAATCATTCCGGCTGAGATTCTTGAGCAAATCAGAACCAACAAGGCGCCTGACTTAAAAAAATTCCAGCAGGTTGCGGTCGTTACGGGCGATGTTAATTTGATCGGACGGACCGGCTATCTGAAACAGAGAGATAAAGTGAAATTTTTTCAGCCCGATGCTTTCGGACAGAATGTGAACTTACATCAATATTTGCTACTTCCGTGTAATGCGTTTGAGGCGGCGGAGAGACAAATGCAGAAAACGCCGGGACGGCAGCGTTATAATATCTCCGGACTGGTGACAAGCTATAAGGGCCGCAATTACATTCTGCTTCGACGGGCGGTGCGGACCTATACCAACGGGAATTTTACGCAATAGGACAATCTGATAAAAAAGGGATAAACATTGAATGGTCAATTCAACGATCTGCTGATAATTGCCTCTGATAAACAATCTAAAACACGGATGTTAAAGCTCCGCGGTGAACACTCGATGAGTGATTTTCTCAAAAGTCGCGGCGAGTTGACCGAAACCGTTCGCAAAATCGTTGCCGATGTTGCGCAGCGCGGCGATACGGCGGTGGCTGAATATACGGAAAAGTTTGATAAGGTGAAACTGTCCAGTTCGCAGTTTCGTGTACTGGCCGACGAGCTAAAAAAGGCCCACGAGCAATTGCCGGTTGAGCTTTTGAAAAGCCTACAGAAATCGATTGCCAATGTACGACACTATCAGTCCGAAATTTTCGTCGGCAATAAAAATACGCATCCGGGGATACGCTACACCCCGCTGAAACGCGCGGCCTTATGCATTCCCGGGGCCAGTGCTCCGTTGCCAAGTACGGTGATTATGACGGCCGTTCCTGCACAGGTCGCGGGCATCAAAGAACTGGTGGTGCTCAGCCCGCCACGGCATGAAGGCAGTATTCATCCCGTGATTTTGGGCGTTTGCCATGAATTGGGTATCACCGAAGTTTATCGGCTCGGCGGTGCTCAAGCTGTAGCGGCGGTTGCATGGGGAACGGAAACCATCGCAAAGGTTGATAAAATTGTGGGCCCCGGACATGATGTTGTCCAGCTTGCCAAAAAAGAAGTCTTCGGACTGGTGGATATGGATTCCTTCGCCGGGCCAAGTGATGTCTTAATCGTAGCCAATGAGCAGGCGAATCCGGCATGGGTAGCGGCCGATATGCTCAGTCAGGCCGAACACAATCCCGGTGCGGGCATTATGGTGACCGATTCGCTTGATTTTGCGAAAAATGTGTTGGCCGAACTTGAAATTCAATGCGGGCAATTGGACCGGGCCGAAGCAACGGCTGAATGCCTGAAGGCCTATAGCGGAATTGTTGTTTGTGAAACAATGGACGCGGTGATTGACTGGGCCAATGACTTTGCGGCCGAACACCTGCAAGTCCAGTGTGGTGAGAAAAGTAAGACAATCAGCCAAAAACTGGTGAATGCCGGGGCGATCTTCATCGGCCCCTTTACACCGGTGGCGGTCGGCGACTACTGGGCAGGTCCGAGCCACACTTTGCCGACGCGACAAACAAGTAAATTCTTCAGCGCGGTCACCAGCAATGATTTTGTCAAGTCCACCAGTATCATCGAATACACACAACAGCAGTTAGCAGATGCGGCTGATGACATTGTGCGGCTGGCGCTAACCGAGGGTTTGGACGCTCATGCCAAAAGCGTCCAAAAACGTGTTGAATAACTTTTCTTCGAATAAAAATCTATCATCGCTGGATTCCCGCTTTCGCGGGAATGACAGTTCATACATCCCAGCGGAGTTTTTCTTCGTTGTTATAAAAGAATCGGCCCAATAAGTAAGCATCCATCATCAATAGATACAGGCCGGCAACCCTTATTAACAGTAATAACAGAAGGTTCACCGAGCTTCCTTTGAGCATCAACAATCCGAAGAACAACAGAACCGGCACAAAGAACGACAGCACCACAACCAGATAAGAAAAAAATGTACTGAAAATTGACGCAATAATCAGTACCGGGTTCAATGCGTTCACCGTGTCAAAAATTACCATTGCCAGCAGGCACATCGGCAACAAAAAAATTCCGACGCCAAGCATGCTCCAAAAAATTACAGCGTTTATTTCGACAAAACGTCTCAAAATAAAGGCCGGGGCGACACAAAGACTAACGCTGATTACAATCAGGAAAAACTGTCGAAGCCAGGCAAAAAAAGAATCGTCCTGGCTATACTCAAAGACATTTGGCGCTCGGCATTGCCCTTCGGCGCTGGCACGGATACAAACCGTCAGGTACCAGAATGAGGATAACGCAACAGCCCCTTTAACCAGCAATCCCGCAAAAAATGCGGCATTTCGAAGGACCAGAGGAAGTGGATAAAGCAGAAGCACCCATAAGAACGGTATGCCGGCATATATCGCAATCACACTCAAACCCGGCCCGCTGATGGGATAGGTAAACACACGACAGAAGGTCGGCTGTTCGGGCGGCTCCTCTTCTATCACAACATCCGGTTCTTCAATGACCGGCTTAGCCGCCATGCGTTTTAACATCGTATCATCAATCATACGAATCCCCTTCAACAAATGATTTCCGTATGTCTTAGACGCGCAAGCAGCGAAAACGTTGCGTTTTTTATACCAGTTTTTCTTTGATAAATCCAGTAGCCCTGCTCAGAGCGTCATTGAGTTTCGACGCGTCTTTTCCGCCGGCCTGAGCCATATTGGGCCGTCCGCCTCCGCCGCCACCGACGATGGGAGCGATTTCCTTGACGATATCTCCCGCCTTGAGACCTTTTTTAATCAAATCATCGGTAACGCCGGCCAATAACATGACTTTGCCGTCCTCGGTCGCGATACCGAACACAATTGCCGCAGACTTAGCTTTTTTCTTGAGGCTGTCAATGGCCATACGTACCTGTTCAGCATCTACGGCGGGCATTTGACCGACAATGATAAAGGCGTCCCCTGCTTTTTGGGCGGATTCGAACAGTTTGTTGGCCGCGGCCGTCGCATCGTCAGCGGATTTTCCGCCGCCGGATTTGAGTTCTTTTTTGAGTGCTTTGTTGTCTTCCAGCAGTTTATTTACACGAACGGTCACCTGATCGGCAGGCGCCTTGAGAGTTTCGATGAGTTCATCGACAACGCGGCTGCGGCTTACGAGATAACGAATCAGCCCGGGCCCGGTCAGTGCGGTAATCCGGCGGACACCCGCAGAGATGCTTTCTTCCTTCTGAATCGCAAAGCCGCCGATTTCGCCGGTGTTGGCCACATGCGTTCCGCCGCAGAACTCCTTGCTGAATGCTTCCTTGATTTGGTCTTTATTCGATGCACCCATTGCGAGGACCCGGACCTGGTCGCCATACTTTTCACCGAATAACGCCATTGCCCCCAGTTTTTTCGCCTCCTCAATACCCATCACCACTGTCGTGACAGGGATGGCCGCTTCGATTTTTTCCTGAACGAGTGTTTCAATCTGCTGAATCTGTTCTTTGGTCAACGCCTTCGGACAGGTGAAATCAAACCGCAGATAATCAGGGCAAACCAGTGAGCCTTGCTGTTTGACAGACTCGCCCATAACCGATTGCAATGCCCATTGCAGAAGATGCGTGGCCGTATGATTTTTCTTGCCGGCCAACCGATTCTTGTCAACCACCACCCGTACCTGATCGCCCACCCATAGCGAACCGGACAACAATTTACCACGATGCAGAACACAGTCTGCAATCTTTTCAGTTGCCTCGACAGCAAATACCGCATCGTCAGTTTTAATCATACCGCAGTCGCCCACCTGACCTCCGGCTTCGGCATAAAAGCAAGTCTTATTCAAAACCAGCCCCACTGTGTTTTCAGTATCCGTCAATTCCCCTTTGGTGTTGTAACCACCTTCGCTGACCCAGCCGATGAGCTTTGCTTTGCAGGATTCCGTTTCATATTTCAATGAATCATTCGTTTCGGGAAGTTCAACACCGGTTAAGTTGGCCGCGAGGGAAGTGGACTTTTGAGCGGCACGCGCACGCTGTCGCTGTTGGGTCATCAGGTTTTCAAATTCATCCACATCGACCGTTAATCCCTGCTCTCGTGCTATCAACTGCGTTAAGTCCAATGGAAAACCGTAGGTATCGTACAACTGAAATGCATCTTCGCCGGAAATCGTCTTATTTTTCGCATCTTTTGCAGCATTGGCAAAAATTTCCAATCCGCGGTCCAGCGTCCGTCCGAACGACGCTTCTTCGGCCTGGATGGCTGAAGAGACAAACTCCCGGCGTTCTTTGATTTCGCCAAACGCCTGTCCCATATAGCCAACGATGACCTCGACCAGTTTATACATAAACGGGTCATGCAAATCCAGTGAGCGGCCAAACCGTGCTGCGCGGCGCAGAATGCGCCGCATGACATAACCCCGTCCGTCGTTGCTGGGATTGACGCCGTCAGCAATGGCAAAGGTCAGCGTACGGATGTGGTCAGCAATCACCCGAAAAGCGTTATCGGTTTTGCTGCCAAGCTGTGAGGTGTATTTTTTGCCGGCCAGCTCTTCAACCGCACGAACCACCGGCATAAACAAATCGGTATCGTAATTGCTCTGCTTGTTCTGCAAAACCGCCGTAATTCGCTCCAATCCGGCGCCGGTATCAACATAGTTGGCGCCGAGGCGTTCGAGTACGCCATCGGGCTTTCGGTTGAACTGAATAAACACCAGATTCCACAACTCGATAAAGCGGCCGCATCCGGCATTGACGGCACATTTGTGCCCCGGCACATGCTGCATATCGCAACGGCCGGGCCCGAGGTCGATATGAATCTCGCTACACGGACCGCACGGGCCGGTGCTGCCCATCTCCCAGAAGTTATCCTTCCGACCGCAGAACAAAACGCGTTCTTTCGGCAGCGATGTTACCTTGGTCCATAGTTCAGCGGCTTCATTGTCCGCTTCAGCATTATCGTCTTTGTCACCGGCAAAAACAGTCGCCCACAGGGAATTCGGATCGATTCCGTAAACGCCTGTTAACAACTGCCAGGCCCACTCGATTGCTTCAGCTTTAAAATAGTTGTCGAATGACCAATTCCCCAACATCTCAAAAAATGTATGGTGATAGGTATCAATGCCGACTTCTTCAAGGTCATTATGCTTACCACTGACGCGAATACATTTCTGGCTATTGACCGCCCGCTTGAATGACGGTATGCGATGGCCAAGAAAATACTCCTTGAACTGGTTCATCCCCGCATTCGTAAAGAGCAGCGAATCGTCACCCATCGGTACCACCGGCCAACTCGGAACGAACAGATGGTCTTTTTCCCTGAAAAAATCAATAAACGCACTTCGAATTTCATTTGAACTCAACACAATCGGACGACCTAAAAAATATGATTTAATTATCCTGTCTGGGTTGAATATAGTATTCAATTTTATCCGCAATTTTTTCAACGGCCCTGACAAAACGATATAACATCGTCAGAACAAAAGCCAAAACAGCGATCCACAGCAAAACATAAAATAATATCCCAATACCGGCTCCCATTTTACACTCCTTTCTAAAAATATTATTCTTTATCCTTGAGCAATCCCTTGGTGACGAGTATTTTCGTTTTCAATTCGTCGATCAATTCCGGATTGTCGATCAGGTACTGCTTGGCGTTTTCACGACCCTGCCCGAGTTTAATCTGACTGTAGTTGAACCATGCGCCGCTTTTGTCAATAATATTATTTTCAACGGCCAGGTCCAGCAGGTCTCCTTCTGCGCTGATGCCGCTGTTGAACATAATATCGAATTCGGCCGTTTTAAACGGCGCGGCGACTTTGTTCTTGACGACACGCGCACGTACGCGGTTACCGATGGCTTCGTCGGTACTGCTTTTAATGGTTGAGATACGGCGAACATCCAAGCGAACCGAACTGTAAAACTTCAGTGCGTTTCCGCCGGTGGTGGTTTCAGGATTGCCGAACATGACGCCGATCTTCATGCGAATCTGATTAATGAAAATAAGGCAGGTCTTGCTTTTGCTGATGACGCCTGTCAGCTTTCGCAGGGCCTGACTCATCAGCCTTGCCTGCAGGCCGACATGGGACTGGCCCATCTCACCCTGCAATTCGGCCGCAGGTACCAGCGCTGCCACCGAATCAATGACGATAATATCCACCGCATTAGACTTAATCAGCATCTCGGCAATATCCAGCGCCTGTTCGCCGGTATCCGGCTGGCTAATCAGCAAACCGCTGATGTCCACGCCCAATTTTTTGGCCCATGTTGTGTCCAACGCATGTTCGGCATCGATGAACGCTGCCACACCGCCTTCTCTTTGGGCGCTGGCAATCACATGCAGCGCCAGCGTGGTTTTGCCGGACGATTCCGGACCGTAAAATTCCACCACACGGCCGCGGGGAATTCCCGCTCCGCCCAGGGCAATATCCAGCGACAACGCGCCGGTCGAAATCCCCTTGATCCTGGGATGCAGCGATTCATCCATTTTCATGATGGAACCGATACCGTACTGTTTTTCGATCTGGGCTATCGCCCGATCCAGTGCATCGCTCTTAGAACCACCGGGTTTGAGGGCTATCTCTTCTTTTTTTGTCGCCATTTTCTTTTTCGCCTTGACCATACTGATCTCCTCTACAACCGTCTTTTTGATTTTTACATTGTATATTTGATATTTGCTTTTTGATTTTATTTCAATGCCGCCCGACAAACGGCCGTATACAATGGCCCGGCTGAGGTCAACTGGCTTTGATACAACACCACTTCCGTCACCCCCACTAATCCCAGCGGTTCATTTTTATACGGTTCAATCGCATCCGCCAATTTTCGTCCGGCCGACGCATTTTTGACTCTGCATAATGTCAGATGGCCGGTAAACGGGCGATTTTCCGGGTCCCAGCCAAGCTCTGAAAACCGGTTTTCCAGTTCGGCCTGCAATTGCGCCATTGGCGGACACGCGGAAGTCCCGGCCCACACAATCCGAGCCGGTTGGCCAAACACACCCAGTCCTTTGACCTCGACATCAAAACTTTCAAATTCCGCGGCGGTGCGTTTAACGATATCGCACACTTGTGTCAATAACGCATCTTTGACATCGCCCAAAAACTTCAACGTCAGATGAATCTGTTCCGGATGCACCCATTTGACCTGCTTGTCCGAAAGGTCTAACGTTTGGGCAAGCCGGTTCTGAATCTGCCTGATCCGAATCCGAACATGCGGTTCAATATCAATCGCCACAAATAAGCGCATTTAACATTCCGTTTCTATCTTAAAACTGCGTTACTTTTCGCAGCATTTTAAATCGTTCTTCAATCATTTCCCGAGTAGCCGCCTGAATCCCCTGAATCGAGAAATCACCAATGGTAAAGGATGCGACCACTGTTCCATAAGCCATCGCCCGGCACAAGGTTGCCATGTCAACGATTCCGGCTTGCGCCAGATATCCCAACATTCCGCCGGCAAACGAATCTCCGGCCCCGGTCGGGTCGATAACAACGCCGGTCGGATAGGCCGGCAACAAAAACATCTGCCCGGCCACATCACATATCATGGAACCATGCTCACCTTTTTTAATGATAACATACTTAAGTCCCATAGCAAGAATCTCTTTGGCCGCGGTGATGAGATTGGTTTGACCGGTCAGCAGTTTGGCCTCGCCGTCATTTAAGATCAGCATATCGACGCGGGTCAGCAATTTTCGCAAATCGTCCTGAGCCGTCGTAATCCACAGATTCATGGTATCGGCCGCGACAAATGAAGTCCGGCCTAACTGGTCCAGCAATTGCATCTGCAGCGACGGGGCGGTATTGGCCAAAAAAACGTACTCCGTGTTACGAAAACTCTCCGGCACTTGCGGCGGCGATTCGGCAAGGACATTCAATTCCACCGCATCCGTTTGGGCTTCATTCATGTCGCCCTCATACGAGCCGCACCAGCGAAATGTCTTGCTGCCCTTTCGAATTTCCAGTCCTTCCAGGTCAATATCCCGTCCTTTGAACACGTCCGCTAAATCAAACGGGCAGTCTTCGCCAACGACGCCCATGAACCTGACGTTCGTGAAAAAGGAGGCTGCCAATGAAAAATAAACCGCTGAGCCGCCAATACATTCCTCATTCATTCCATACGGCGTTTTGACCGTATCAATCCCAATCGAACCGGTTACGATAAGCGACATCTATGCTTCCTTTGCCTGCTGAAATTGACTTAATGTTCGTTCAATTCGTTTCAATGTATTGTCCAGTCCTAACATATCCACCGCGTCAAAAATCGGGGGACTGATGGTATTGCCGCAAATGGCCACACGCAACGGCTGGGCAACCTTACCCAAACCGACCTGTTTTTCTTCGGCCAAGCCGCGAAGCAGTACTTCAATGCTCTCCGGTGTCAGTTCCGGCAAAGCCGCCAGTGCCTCGCCGACAATTTTCAGCATTTCCAAACCATTGCCCTTAAGCAGCACTTTTTTAACCGCTTTGTCATCATACGTCATTTCGTCATTGGCAATAAATGCAAAGCGGGTTTTCTGTTCGATTTGTTCCAGCGTACGGGCGCCTTCGTTCATTTTGATAATCCGCATCAACATCGTATCATCCGCTTTGGCGATGGGCGACTCAATTTCCTCCAGAAAGCTGCGTAAATGCCTGACCAGCGTTGCCGGCGCCATCATCCTGATATGTTCGGTATTAAACGCGGACAGCTTGTTGCGGTCGAACAGACTGTTGCTCTTACTGATGCGGGATAAGTCAAACGCCTGTATCAATTCCTGCTGCGTCATAATCTCCCGACCATCGCCGGGATTCCAGCCCAGCAGCGCCAGAAAGTTCATCATCGCTTCCGGCAGGTAGCCGCTGCGAAAAAAGTCCACGAGGTTGATCTCCGGCAGACGAATTCCCAGTGATTGGGCCATTGCATCAATGGCCGGCATATCCGGCATAGAGTCGCCCTTTAAAAAGCTGTCCAACTCGTCATCTGAAATATTTCCCGCTTTCGCCAGTGCCGTCCGGTCAATCTCCTCCATTGCCTTGATGGCTGCGCGAAGCGCTTTGGGACGTTCACGTTTGCTGAGCTTGCCGCCGGAGTCGCTGACGGTCACAGACATGTGCGCGTATTTAGGAATGCGAAAACCCAATGCCTTTTGCAGCAGTTGATGGTTCGGGGTGTTCATTAAATGTTCCTGACCCCGGATGACATGGGTGACTCCCATCAGTTCGTCATCAACCACGACCGCAAAATGATAGGTTGGGAAGCCGTCGCTTTTTTGAATAATGAAATCACCGATTTCCGACGGCTCAATGCGGACCTGTCCGCGGACTTCGTCTTCGATGACTATCGTTTCATCGCGGGGTACAGCGAATCGCACTGTGACCGGTCGGCCTTCAGCGTGGGCCTTTTCGACATCCGCTTCCGTCGGGAATTTTTCCGGGCGCCGATACTGATTATGGCGCTTTTCTGTCTCCGCCTCATCCCGAAGTACCCCTAACTCCTCAGTCGTATCAAAGCAGTAATAAGCTTTTTTTTCGTCCAGAAGCTGCTGGAGATATTTGTCATAAATATCCTTGCGCTCGGACTGGTTATAGGGTGCGTTCGGGCCGCCGATATCAGGGCCTTCGTCCCAGTCGAAGCCCAGCCACTTCAGGTCTTTTAAAACCTGCGCCGCGGCGGTCGGGGTATTGCGCTTCAAGTCGGTATCCTCAATGCGCACCAGAAATTTGCCGCCCGTCTTACGGGCCAAAAGCCAGTTAAACAAAGCCGTCCTGGCACCTCCCACATGGAGATAACCCGTAGGCGACGGTGCAAACCGCGTTACAATCATAAAAACCTCAATAAAACGTGAATATCGGCCGAATAAAGCCACAAGGGTACGTCAGCAAACGTGTATTGTCAAGTCCAGAGACAACCGAATGGAAAATAAAAACACCGCAGACGAGGCTGCGCGAATAACTTGCCACCGCAAAGGCAGTTACAATGTGCAGTACACAGATAGTTCTGTGCATCTTGATAATCGCCGTACTAAGCCTTCCAGCAGTTTATTGCCCTTCTTCAAGAACTTCCGCATCCGCTAAGTCCTTTTGGCGTCCCAATGCTTTTTTGTTCCTGATATATTCTCTTTTACCCAAAAACAAAACCGGGACTCCGCCAAGTTCGCCCTTTAATCGTCCCGCAGCAGCTTCGGCCCAATCAAGACCGGTCAATGAAGTCAACAAATCAATGCGTACCGGCGGAACACCCAACTGAATGACCTGATTAAGCTCCGTCAAATCCTTTTCTTCTAATTGAAGGCAGCCAAACCCAAAATCGTTTAAGGTGGCTAATATCCGATGTGCATTTTCGGGATCCGGCTTGACGTAAATATCCAAATCCCCCGTAAAACGAGGTGAGCCGTGCAGGGCCAATGCATAAGCCCCGACAATAAGATAGTCCACATTATGAGAGTTTAATAACGCGAGCAACTCTTTGAAGTCGTTGGGGATAGTTATTTCCATAAACCTGCTTTCGGTAAAATTCCACTGCCGCGATACGTTCTTCTGCCGGGCGGCTCAGCCAGTACAGGCGGTTCTGTCGAATCTCGTTATGAGATTCCAAACCCTTCTTATTAACGACTTTCTGAATCATGTACTTATTATATCAGAATAGTCTTTCTCTGTAAACACAACTTTTTAGACTATGGCGGGCATTTGGCGCAGACGGAGCGGAAGAGCATGGTGCTGAGGTAGCGGTCGCCGCGGTCGCAGATGATGGTAACAATCGTCCCCGAATCCATCTCTTTCGCCAATCGAACCGCCCCGGCGACATTGGCCCCGCTGGAAATCCCCGCAAACAGCCCTTCTTCGGTCGCTAATCGGCGGGTCATATCAAACGCTTCCTCGTCGTCCATCGACAGGATTTCATCCAGCCTGCTCTTGTCCCAAATCTGCGGCACAATCGCTTCGGTCATGTTTTTCAAGCCCTGAATCGCATGCCCCGGCACCGGTTCAACACCAACAACTTTGACTTTTGCGGACTGCTCCTTTAAATAGCGTGATATTCCCATCAGCGTCCCGGTCGTGCCCATGCCGGTAACAAAAATGTCAATCTTGCCGTTTGTCTGTTCCCATATTTCCGGGGCGGTTGTTTCGTAATGGGCGCGGGGATTGTTCGGATTAGAAAACTGATTCGGCATGAAAAATTTGTCCGGATGTTCAGCCATCATTTCCTCTGCCTTGCGAATGGCCCCGTCGGTGCCCTGCTTGGGACAGGTCATCACTACCTCGGCTCCAAACGCCTCCAGAATATGCCGGCGTTCGCTGCTGACACAGCCCGGCAGTGTCAGGGTTACAGGATAGCCCTTGGCCGCTCCAATCATTGCTAAGGCAATTCCGGTATTACCCGATGTCGGCTCCAGGATTGTCTTGTTCTTTGTGAGCAGTCCGTCCTTTTGGGCCTGGTTAATCATGTATAACGCCGGACGGTCCTTAATGGAGCCGCCGGGATTGTTACCCTCCAGCTTGACCAGAATCCGTACCTTTGGATTGGGGTTGACCCGTTTCAACTCGACCAAGGGGGTCTCGCCAATAGCCGACAAAATTGTATCGCCGTCGCTGAACATTGTTATCCTTTCAACTAACATCCGACTGTCATTCCCGCGAAGGCGGGAATCCAGAGGCATCAAATTTTGCTAAACACTTTAAATTGTCTGTATATTTATGGGAATATGCTAAAATGAGACCTTGCTATTGTCGAGACTTTTTTTTATATTCCGGATGGTGTTTGCGTTTTTTTACGATTTTACAGGAAATAACAATGACAGAAATAAACGACACAAACCAAAACGAACGGCTTGATTTTGTCCGGCAAATCGTTGCCGATGATATGGCATCCGGTAAATGGGACGGGCGTGTCGTAACGCGGTTTCCGCCGGAACCGAACGGTTATCTGCACATCGGCCATGCCAAAAGCATCCGTCTGAACTTCGGTATCGCCGAAGAATTCGGCGGCAAATGCAACCTGCGGTTTGACGATACCAACCCCTGTAAAGAAGAACAGGAATACGTTGACTCCATCATCGAGGACGTGCGATGGTTGGGTGGGGGCTTCGGCGACAAACCGCTGTTCGGCTCGGACTATTTTCAGCAAATGTATGACTGGGCCGTAAGCCTAATCAAAAAAGGCAAGGCTTATGTCTGCGACCTGACCGCTGAAGAAACGCGCCAGTATCGCGGTACACTCACCGAACCGGGCAAGGATAGCCCCTGCCGCAATCGCAGTATCGAAGAAAATCTCGATTTGTTCGAGCGAATGAAAGCCGGCGAATTTCCCGACGGCTCAAAAACCTTAAAAGCCAAGATTGATATGGCGCATCCGAACATCAATATGCGCGACCCGGTGATGTACCGTATTCTGCACGCCGAACATCATCGAACCGGCGACAACTGGTGTATCTACCCAATGTACGACTGGGCACACGGATTGGAGGATTCCGTCGAAGGCATTACCCACTCTATTTGTACGCTGGAATTCGAGAACCATCGTCCGTTGTATGACTGGTTTCTCGATGCACTGGAGATTTACCATCCACAGCAGATTGAATTTGCCCGGCTGAACCTGACCTATACCGTCATGAGCAAACGTAAACTCCTGCAGCTTGTCAAAGAAGGCTATGTCAGCGGTTGGGATGACCCGCGGATGCCGACGGTGTGCGGGCTGCGGCGTCGAGGGTTTTCGTCGGAAGCCATTTGCAATTTCTGCAAGGTCATCGGCGTCAATAAATTCAACAGCACGATTGATTTTGCCCTGCTGGAGCACTGCCTGCGCGACCATCTGAACAAAACTTCGCCGCGTGTGATGGCCGTATTAAAGCCGCTGAAGGTCGTCATCACTAATTACCCGGAAGGTCAAAGCGAGGAGATGGATGCCATCAACAACCCCGAAGACCCGAACGCAGGGACGCGTAAAGTCCCCTTCTCAAAGGTGTTGTATCTCGAAGAGGAGGACTTCATGGAGGAACCTGTGAAAAAGTTTTTCCGACTGGCACCCGGACGCGAAGTACGTCTGCGCTATGCCTACTTTATCACCTGCAATGAAGTTGTTAAAAACGACAGAGGCAATATTGTCGAATTACGTTGTACTTACGACCCCGAGACCCGCGGCGGCGACGCCCCGGACGGACGTAAAGTCAAGGCCACTCTGCACTGGGTCAGCGCCAAACATGCGCTGGATGCGGAAGTGCGGCTCTACGACCACTTGTTTAATAAAGAAAACCCGGATGAAGTCGACGAAGGAAATACGTTCCTTGATAATATGAATCCCAATTCACTGGAAGTTGTGACAAACTGCAAGATCGAGCCGTTTTTGAGAGGCACAAAAGCTCTTGACCGCTGGCAGTTTGAGCGAATCGGTTATTTCTGTACGGATACCGACTCGTCCGTAGAAAAGCTGATTTTCAATAAAACTGTCGGCCTCAAAGATACTTGGGCAAAAATCCAGAAGCAGCAACAGAAGTAAGGAGCTATGTTCGGAAAACCAAGTCTCATTTTTCTTGATACAAATGTTTATTGGTGTTGCAAAACGTCAAATCTGTGTTGTTTTTTTTCAACGTTTTCTTAATTCTATTTCTGTTAAAGATTTTAAGGCCCATGAAAATGCTTTTCCCATGTTGAGTATTCCACAATTGTTTATTTTTATAAACACACCGAAAAATTTTATTTTCCCGAATTTCATTTCATAGCGTAAGTTGAACATCATAACTTAAGAAAATAAAACACCTTATAAACGCATCGACTGGGTTTGCAATGAGCTTTTTGTAGTGGTGGCACAATGATTGCTAAATAAAATACTTTACAGCAATCAAATATAAAATTCTGCATTAGAGCGGAAGAGGGTGATGTTAGGGCTGGATCGGAGGGTTCAGCCCAGTTTTTTGCGCTTTATTTCTTCTTTTTTCCCATATATGTTTTCTTTTTGCATTATTCATCAATCAAGTACCACCAGTAGAACTGGTGGTATGAGGAAGGCCCCTAAAAGGAGCCGTTCGGCTTAGTTAGTCATTTCTTCAATTTCATGTTTCTCTTGTTCCTGGATA